>NZ_JBAVDI010000131.1:0-6170 GCF_049587115.1 Aeromicrobium sp. | reverse complement strand
GTGGCCTTGGCGAAGTAGTCGGGTCCGTAGCCGTACCCATAGCCGTATCCGTAGCGCGTCAGCTCCTTGACCGGGGACATGCTCAGCACTGTCCCGAGCAGTTTCGCGCCGACTGAATGCAGCCGTTCGGTCGCGGTGCGGATTTCGTCCCGACTGGTCTGCCCGTGACGGACGACCAGTATTGCGCCATCTGAGATCGACGCCAGCAGCGAGGCGTCGGTCACCGGCAAGAGCGGTGGTGCGTCGACAAGCACGATGTCGTAGCGGTGACGAAGCTCTGAGACCAAGGTGCGCATGGCGTTGGTCTGCAGGATTTCTGAAGGATTGGGCGGTAGGGCGCCGCTGGTCAGGACGTCGAGCCCGGCGGTCGCGGCGGGCTGCAGCGCCGCGTCGAGGTTCACCCGGCCGAGCAGGACCGTGGTCAGGCCCACGGTCTTCTCGATGCTGAGGTATTCGCTCACCCGCGGTCGGCGCAGATCACCCTCGACGAGCACGACTCGCGATCCGGTCTGCGACAGCGCGATGGCCAGGTTGCACGCCGTGGTCGACTTGCCCTCGCCGGCCAGCGAGCTCGTGATGGTGATGACCTTGGTGTCGCGGTCGATGTCGAGAAACTGCAGGTTGGTGCGCAGGATACGGACGGCCTCGAACCGTGGATGGTGCGAACCGAGTGACGTGATCAGCGGCGACTCCACCGCGGCGCGGTCGTAGGCGATGGCTCCGAGGACCGGTGCGCCTGCGATGTCCTCGAGCTCGGCCGGTGTGTGGATGCTGCGATCGGACGAGTTGCGCGCCCACGCGAGGAGAAGCCCGCCAAGCAGTCCGAGGAGACCTCCGAGCAGCAGCCAGTTCGAACGGGACGGGCTTGAGGCTTCGGTCGGCACAAAGGCCTGCTCAACCACGTCGGCGGTGAGGTCGGTGTCCAAGGTGCCGAACCAGGTCACGAAGCTCTCGGCTGCTGACTGGCTGATCTCTGCGGCTCGTTGCGCGCTGCCGTCCTCGGCAGTGGCTCGAAGTGTTGAGGTCCCCGGGAGAACTTCGCCGTCGAGTCGGCGATCGATGGAGTCGGCGCCGGCGGAAAGGCCGAGCGCCTGGACCACGCGACCGGCTGTGCCCCGTCCACCCAGCACGCGTGCGTACGACTCGACTGACCGCTCGGGCACCGCACGGGCACTCTGTGCGGTCGGCGGAGAGATCAGTACGTCGGCATGAGCGGTGTAGCGGGGGGAGGCTGTTGCGAGGTAGACCGTGGAGAGCGTCAGCCCGACCGCTGTCATGACGATGATTGACGGCCACCGTCGCAGTAGGTGCCTGACGAGGTGCTGCTGCTTCATCGGATGACTCTCCTACTTTTTCGCGGGAACCTGCAGACGAAGGTTACGACACCTCGTCACCGGGCGGTGGCTGATCGGCCGCGACAAACCGGCGAGACGAAGACGTAACCCAATGGGCTGGCTGTCGTTCTTCATGGCATAGCACCTTCCCCCTCGTAGAGCCGAGTGATCCGATGGACTTCACGCTGATCAGCATGAGCCGTGTGCGCAGCGCGTTTGCGCTCACAGGATTCGTTGCCGTGCTGCCACCGCTGTTCTGGTGGCTCCAATCGGGATACGGCGTACCCCTGTCGGGGCTGGATGGCACGGGTGCGTATCGTGGGCTCCTTATTGGAGCAGGGAGTGTCGCGCTGACGGCCTTGTTGATCGGAGTTCTCGTGCTCGTGGTCCTGCTCCGTCGGCGCATGGCGCGGCCGTCGATTCGAGCGTGAGTCTTCGGGTAGACTCGGCCGCCACGTCGGGGACAGGTGGGACGGAGTTGGATGTGGGGCCCACCGCTGCCCGACGTACGGGCGCCGACTGGCAGCGGCGCTACGGTCGCGTCCTGGTTGGTTCTGACCTGGTAGTTCTGCTCTGGGTCTTCACGACGTCACACGTCGTCTGGGCCTCGAACTCTGGGTTGGCCGGCGATGTAGCGTATGCTCCCGCGGCGGTGGGCATTTCTGCATTCATGGCACTGTTCTGGCATGTCGTGCTGACGGTGGCCGGCACCCGTGACTCTCGGGTTTTTGGGGCCGGACCTGAGGAGTACAAGCGTGTCTTGTCCTCGACACTGGGAGTCTTCGCGGTCATCGCGTTTTGTGGCTACGTTGTCGGGTTCAATCTCCCGAGGATATATGTCCTGGTGCTGATGCCGTTCGGCCTGATCCTCCTGACCTTGAGCCGCTGGTCATGGCGTCAGTGGCTTCTGGTCCAGCGCCAGCGCGGTCGGATGACACAAGATGCCATCGTCGTCGGTAGCATCGAGTCGGTCGAGCACCTCGTCGCGGTGATCGGACGCAGCGCGGCTTTCGGCTATCGCCTGTCGGGCGCCTGCATCACCAGTGCGAGCCCGCCAAGCGAGGTCGCGGGCGTTCCGGTTCTGGGCGACGCTGTCGACCTCGCCCGCACCGTGCTCACCTCCGGGACCGATGCCGTCATCGTCACCTCCTCCGATGTCATGCACCCGGACACGGTCCGCCGGCTCGGCTGGGATCTGGAGGGCTACGACGTCGAGATCATCGTGGCGCCGTCGCTGACCAACATCGCGGGTCCGCGGGTGCACATCAGGCCCGTCGCGGGTCTGCCTCTGCTGCATGTCGAGCAGCCGTCCTATCGAGGAGCACAGCGGTGGGCAAAGGGTCTGCTGGACCGCGCCGGTGGGCTCGCTCTGATCTTGGCGGTCTCGCCCGTGCTGGTTGCGCTCGCCGTCGCAATCAGGCTGACGAGCCCCGGCAAAGTGTTCTTCGTGCAGGAACGGGTCGGCCAGGACGGTCGCACCTTCGGCATGATCAAGTTCCGCAGCATGGTCGAGGGCGCAGACTCGATGCTGGCCGACCTCCAGCCTGATTCCGGCAACGTCGTGATGTTCAAGATGCGGGACGACCCACGAGTGACTAGGGTCGGTCGATTTTTGCGGCGTTACTCCTTCGACGAGCTACCGCAGCTTTTCAACGTCATCAAGGGCGACATGAGCCTGGTTGGCCCCCGGCCGCCGCTGGTGTCGGAAGTCTCCACCTACGCCGCAGAGGCTCGACGCCGCCTCCTCGTCCGACCAGGCATGACTGGCCCGTGGCAGATCTCGGGGCGCTCGAACCTGGACTGGGAGGAGACGATGCGGCTCGACCTGTACTACGTCGAGAACTGGTCGATGGTGGGCGACATGCTGATCCTGTGGAAGACCTTCCGCGCCGTCATCTCGTCCGCAGGCGCCTACTGAGCTCCATGACACCCCGGCTGCCGGTCCGTGAGTTTCACCGATCACGTCGTCGACCGATACCGTGGACCCTGCGCGGGCACGCGCCGCCGCGGCTGCGTCCCACACTGCGGCGGTTTCCAGTGTTGCCGGGATGACTAGAGATCCGGCCCCGCGTCATTCGAGACGAGAGCGATCATGACCACCGAAGAAACCGCCCCCACACCGACGTTCGCCGATCTCGGTCTCGCCGAATCCCTGGTGAGTCGCCTGTTGTCGCTGGGGTACGAGACACCGACTCCGATCCAGGCTCGAGCAATCCCGACCCTCCTCGAGGGCAAGGACGTCGTAGGCCTGGCGCAGACAGGCACCGGCAAGACCGCTGCCTTCGCGCTGCCGATCCTGCAGAAGATCGACCCCGCCAACGCCAAGACCCAAGCCATCGTGCTCGCTCCGACCCGTGAGCTCGCGCTTCAGGTCTGCGAGGCCATCACGGCGTATGCGACCAACATCCCCGGGATCCGCGTCCTGCCTGTCTACGGAGGCCAGGGCTATGGCTTCCAGCTCTCGGGATTGCAGAAGGGCGCCCACATCGTCGTCGGCACCCCCGGCCGAGTCATCGACCACCTGGAGCGCGGCAGCCTCGACCTCACGGCACTGGAGTTCCTCGTGCTGGACGAGGCCGACGAGATGCTCAACATGGGGTTTGCGGAGGACGTGGAGCGGATTCTGGCTGACACCCCTGAGTACAAGCAGGTCGCGCTGTTCTCGGCCACGATGCCGCGACAGATTCGCAGTCTGGCCAAGAAGTACCTGCACGATCCGGTCGACATCGCGACCCCCAAGGCGACGACCTCGACCGCGACCGTGCGTCAGCGCTGGATCCAGGTCTCGCACCACCACAAGGTTGATGCGCTGACCCGTCTGCTCGAAGTCGAGACAGGTGACGGGATGCTGGTCTTCGTGCGCACCAAGTCGGCGACCGAGGAGCTGGCCGACAAGCTGCGCAGCCGCGGCTACTCCGCCGCAGCGCTGAACGGCGACCTCGTGCAGGCCCAACGCGAACGCACCGTGGCACAGCTCAAGTCAGGCGCGATCGATCTGATCGTGGCGACCGACGTCGCGGCCCGTGGGCTCGATGTCGAACGGATCACGCACGTCGTCAACTACGACATCCCGCACGACACCGAGGCTTATGTCCACCGCATCGGCCGCACGGGTCGCGCGGGTCGTACGGGTGAAGCGATCCTGTTCGTCACACCGCGTGAGCGTCGGATGCTGTCTGCGATCGAGAAGGTCTCCGGCCGACCGGTCGAAGAGATGTCGGTGCCGTCCGCCGAGGAGGTCAACGAGCGCCGTGCGGGCCGCTTCGCCACCGCGATCACCTCAAGCATGGGCTCGCCCCAGTTCCACGCCTTCCGCACTTTGGTCGAGGAGTATGTCAGCGAGAACGAGGTGTCGATGACTGATGCCGCCGCGGCTCTCGCGGTGATGAGCCAGTCGGACAAGGAATTCTTCCTGCGGCCTGATCCGCCCAAGACGGTGCGGACCCCGCGCGATGAGTCCGCCCCGCGGAAGAAGCCAGCCGGCTTCGACCGCTCCGACCGGTTGCCGTCCGACGGATCTGCGGTGTACCGGGTCGCGGTTGGCAAGCGGCACAAGATCGGCCCATCTGCCATCGTCGGTGCGCTGGCCAATGAGGGAAGCCTCAAGCGGTCGGACTTCGGGAAGATCACCATCGGCACGGAGCACACCCTCGTCGAGCTGCCCGCGGATCTGCCGGATGCGGTGTTCGAGGCGTTGGCCGACACGCGCATCTCCGGCAAGCTGATCGATCTGCAGCTCGACGACGGCCCGCCCATCAAGCGCACCCGCGAGGACCGCAAGGGCAAAAAGCCGTACGCAAAGAAGCCGTACGAGAAGAAGCCGTATGAGAAGAAGCCGTACGAGAAGAAGTCCGGCCCGGCTTCCGCCACTGGGTCGGGCACTCGCAAACCCCGGCACAAGTGATGTGGCGGCTCGACAACGCCACCAGGGCGTATGACTGGGGTTCCACCGCCGACATCCCCACGTTCATGGGTCAGAAGCCCGGTCATGGTCCGTTGGCGGAGGTGTGGATGGGGACCCACCCACTGGGTTCATCGATGGTGGACGGGCCCGACCGAGCGATGATGCTCGGCGAGGTGGCGGGCGAGCTGCCGTTCATGTTCAAGATCCTCGCCGCGGACCGGCCCTTGTCGCTGCAGGTCCACCCCAACGAGGCGATGGCGCGCGCCGGTTTCGCAGCCGAGGAGGCAGCAGGCGTCTCCCTTGACTCGCCGCTGCGTACGTACAAGGACCCGCATCACAAACCAGAGATGGCGTATGCCCTCACGACGTTCGACACGCTGGTCGGCTTTCGACCGACGGCAGAGATCCTCCGGGTCCTCAGCGGCATCGACACACCGTTCGCCCAGACCCTCGCCGAAGACCTGCACGCGACGCCTGGCTTCGCCGGCATCGTGCGGCTCATCGAGCGGTTGTTGACCGAACAGGTCGACCCCGTGGACATCGCCGATGTGGTCGCGTGCTGCCGGACCCTGGTCGAGCAGGGCATCGACGTGAAGAGGGCCTACGTCACCGCAGCTGAGATCGCCAAGCACTATCCAGATGACATCGGCGTCGTCATCTCGCTGACGCTCAATCGGCTGACACTTCAGCCGGGCGAAGCAGCCTTCCTCGGAACCGGCATCATCCATGCACATCTGCGCGGCATGTGCCTGGAGGTGATGGCAGCATCGGACAACGTCCTACGCGCGGGGCTGACCAGCAAGCCCCTCAACCCGGAGGGCCTGATCAAGTGCCTCGATCGCGGCATGTCCCGGCTGGCCCGGGTGACACCCGAGCCATTCGGATTCTCGACCGACGTGTTCAGTCCGGACGTGCAGGAGTTCGCGCTTGCG
>NZ_JBAVDI010000130.1:0-31113 GCF_049587115.1 Aeromicrobium sp. | reverse complement strand
CGCATGGGACGAGGGCGGGCACTTCTGATCCAGCAGACGAAAGGCCCCGGAGCTGGTGCTCCGGGGCCTTTCGACGTACTTGCTACAGGGGGCGGATGTTCGCCGCCTGCAGGCCCTTCTGGCCCTGCTCGACGTCGAACTCGACCTTCTGGTTCTCATCCAGCGAGCGGTACCCGCTGGACTGGATTGCGCTGAAGTGCGCGAACACGTCCTCGCTGCCGTCGTCGGGGGCGATGAAACCGAAGCCCTTGTCAGCGTTGAACCACTTGACGGTTCCTGTTGCCATGTCTTCACTCCTCTTGGCGAGATGTCACCCGCGACCTTCGCAGGTGACTGTCGCGACGTACATCCAACCTTCGAGCAGAACTAGACACCCCGGAGAGGAACTCATTCATTCGTACGGCCCAACGTCGTGCAACTGGCGACCAGCCTAGGGCAAGTGCAGGGCCCGAGGGGAAGTCTTTCGGCCAGCCGGATAGACATTTCTCCGGACGATCCGGCTACAGCTTGGTACCGAGTACCTGAGACACCCACCAGACCCCGCGGCTGTCCTGAACGGCCCCGACGCCGACGTACCGCATCTTGGATGCAAGCAGGTTGCGGCGATGAGCGGATGAACGCATCCAGGCGTTGACGGTCGCGGTGCCGGAAGAGTATCCGTAGGCGATGTTCTCGGACACGCCGGTCAGTCCGCAGCCCTTGAGCACGGTTCGCATGCTCTGGTGCTGGAGCTGACGATGCGATGCCATCCACCGAGCCTGGCGCTCGGCGTACAGGTCCACGCACGAGTGCGCCTTGAGCTTGACCCGGTGCGCCTCGACGCGTTTGACGTTCGATCGGCTGATGACCTGGTTCTCGTAGGTCGATGTCGACACTGCGGATGCCGGCGTGAATGTGAACACCAGCGCTGTCATCAGCATCCCGGCGAAGATACGCACGGCTAGGACTCTTTTCATAGGATCTCCCTTCCCGTCGGACACCGTAAAACAATTTCTGGGCCGATGAGAGGAAATTCCAGAATGGCCAGACGCGATGGTCCTGAAGAACTAGATCCGTATAGTCCGATCGGACCAAAGTCAAGACTGTCGTTCATTCTGAAAGTTCCCTAAGTTGACTCTGTTGTGCCCGCATGCCTCACGAGGGTGTGCGCACCAAGCAGCTCAGGGCGACCGCCCGTCTGCTCATCGAAGTACCGAACAAGGGGGAACAGTGAAGCGCGTGACCTCAGGCCTCGTCGGCCTCGCACTCGCGGCATCTCTCGGACTGGCTTACGCCTCTCCGGGCACCGCAGCACCAGCATCATCAGTCAACGGCAGGGACCAGGCAAGCAAGGTCGGGGACGAGCTGCCCAACCCGCTCGAAGACAAGCGTCGCTCGCTGCGCGAGTCGGCCGTGTCCGGAGTTCTCAACGGGGATCTCAAGGCCGAGCGAAAGGGCGGAAGCTCTGTCGTCAAGGTCGGTGAGGGTGCCAGCCCGGCCGACGCTGCACGCAAGGCCAACAACAAGGCCCGCAAGGACGCCAAGGCCAAGGACGCCAAGAACCAGGATCAGTACGTCGAGCTCAGTCAGGAGCGGGACGACAAGATCTTCGTGATTCTTGCCGAGTTCGGCAACGAGCGTCACCCCAGCTACCCCGACGTGGACACCGATCCGGACACACCCGGACCGACTACCTTCGAGGGCCCGCTGCGCAACAAGATCCCCGAGCCGGACCGCTCCGAGGACAACACCACGGTCTGGCAGGCGGACTACGACAGGCAGCACTACCAGGACCTCTACTTCGGCCACGGCGACAATGTCGAGTCGGTGTCGACGTACTACCAGGCCCAGTCGTCAGGCCGTTACTCGGTCGACGGCACGGTCTCGGACTGGGTCAAGGTGCCCTACAACGAGGCACGCTACGGCCGCCGGGACTCCGGCACCTGGTACCTGATCCAGGACGCCATCACGTCGTGGATCGCCCAGCAGCATGCCGCGGGCAAGACAGATGCCGAGGTCAAGACCGCGCTCCAGGCCTACGACCAGTACGACCGTTACGACTACAACGGCAACGGCAACTTCAACGAGCCGGACGGCTACCTCGACCACTTCCAGATCGTCCACGCGGGCGGCGACCAGGCCGACGGCGACCCGCAGCAGGGTGAGGACGCCATCTGGTCTCACCGTTGGTACGCGTTCCTGACCGACGCCGGCATCACCGGTCCGGCGGAGAACCCGTTGGGCGGTACGCAGATCGGTGACACCGGCCTGTGGGTCGGCGACTACACCGTCCAGCCCGAGAACGGCGGCCTGTCGGTCTTCGTCCACGAGTACGGACACGACCTGGGTCTGCCGGATGCGTACGACACCAGCGGTGGCGGCGACAACTCCAACGAGTACTGGACCCTGATGGCGCAGAGTCGCCTGAATGCAAAGGGCGAGGCGCTGGGCACCCGTCCGGGCGACCTCGGCGCGTGGGAGAAGTTGCAGCTGGGCTGGCTCGATCATGACGTGCTCAGCACGCACCAGAAGAAGACCATCGAGATGGGCCCCCAGGAGTACAACACCGAGAAGCCACAGGGCGCGGTCGTGGTGCTGCCGAAGAAGGAAGTCACCAGCGACAACGGCGCACCAGCTTCGGGATCCAAGCAGTTCTTCTCCGGATCCGGTGACGACCTGGCCAACTCGCAGACGACTGACGTCGATCTCACCGGCAAGACCGGGGGCGAGCTGACCGCCAAGGTCCGCTACTCGATCGAGGAAGGGTACGACTACGCGTACATTCAGGCCTCCACCAACGGTGGGTCGAGCTGGACGTCGCTGGCAGGCACGATCAATGGCTCGCCGATCGGCGAAGACACCTCCGGCAACCCGGGGATCGATGGCGACCAGACGTCCTGGGCAGACCTGCTGGTTCCGCTCGGTGCGTACGACGGTCAGAAGATCAAGCTCCGCTTCTACTACAAGACCGACGGTGGTCTTGCGCTACCCGGCCTCTACCTGGACGACATCGCGATCAACGCCGGCAGCGAGACGCTGCTGACTGACGGCGCTGAGGACGGGGGCTCGGCTTGGGCGCTCGACGGTTACTCCATCGTCGGTGCGACCACGACGCAGCAGTTCGACAACTATTACGTCATGGGTCACCGCTCCTACGTTGGCTACGACAAGTACCTGCAGACAGGCCCGTACAACTTCGGCTTCACCAACACCAAGCCGGACTTCGTCGAGCACTACAAGTACGGCCACGGCTTGCTGATCTCGTACTGGGACACCTCGGTGCTGGACAACAACACGTCCCAGCACCCGGGATCGGGCCGCAACCTGCCGATCGACGCCAACCCGACGCCGATCATCAACAGCGCGACCGGTGCACCCTGGCGCGCACGGATCCAGATGTACGATGCGCCGTTCTCACGGCACACGGCCGACTCGATGACGTTGCACACCAGGGGCGTCCCGAGCCACATCAGCGGGCAGGCGGCCCAGCCGCTGTTCGACGACACCGGGAAGTACTGGTTCGCCGAGCTGCCCAACCACGGCGTGAAGCTGCCGGCCGCAGGCGTCACGGTGAAGGTCCTCCAGGAGAAGGGCACCTCGATGAAGGTCGGGATCAACTGACCTGAACCCATGATCGGAGGGGCGCGCATCAGGGGGTGCGCGCCCCTCCTCATGTCCTTGCGGCAGTGAGGCTGGACCTAGGCCGGCTCGGGGCGCAGGTCAGTCACAGGTCGTAGTCGATGACCAGGGGAGCGTGGTCGGACCAGCGCTCGGCCCAGCTCTCGGCACGATCGACCGTGGCCGCCGCGGCCGCTGCGGCCAGCTCCGGTGTGGCGATCTGGTAGTCGATGCGCCAGCCGGTGTCGGTGTCGAAGGCCTGACCACGCATCGACCACCACGTGTAGGGGCCCTCGACCTCGCCGGCAAGCCTGCGGTGGACGTCGACCCAGCCGAGCTCGCCGAAGTACCGGTCGAAGTAGGCGCGCTCCTCAGGGAGGAAGCCGGCCTTCTTCTGGTTGCCCTTCCAGTTCTTGATGTCGAGCTGGGTGTGACCGACGTTGAGATCTCCGGTGACCACACCGTGGTTGCCGGTCGCGCGGATCGCCGCCAGCCGGATCGCCATCTGCTCGAGGAAGCGGTACTTGTCATCCTGGCGGGGCGTGCCTGCCTCGCCGGAATGGACATAGGCGGAGACCGTGGTCAAGGTCGAGCCGTCAGCGAGCGGGAGGTCGGACTCGACCCACCTACCCGAGTCGTCAAAGTAGTCGTCACCGTTGCCGACGCGCACGGCGATGGGCTTGGTCCGGCTGAGCACGGCGACACCGGCGCGGCCCTTCGCGGCGGCCTCGGTGTGGACGACGTGATAGCCCGTGCCGGCAAGGAGGTCCCGCACGATCTCGTCGGGAGCGCGGACCTCCTGAAGCGTGACGACATCGGCGTCCCGGCTGGCGAGCCATTCGCTGAGGCCGGAGGACTGCCCGCGGGTCTTGTTGTGGGCGGCCCGGATGCCGTTGACATTGACCGTGGCGATTCGAAGCACGACCTCACCCTAACCAGCGAGGATGACGCTTTCGATGCCCCGTCGTCAGCTGGCTGCGGCGAGGCTCGCAACGATGGCGGCCAGTGCGGGAAGCCCCTGGATCGAGGCGGCACGGGCGAACGGTCGGCCCCCACTGGCCACCAGCACGACCGCTGCCGCGAGCATGCTGGCACAGGCGAACACGATCAATGTCCATCCGATCGAGTCATGCGTGTTGGACGCCGCAACCATGATGATGCCGGTGAACGTGCCCAGTGCCAGGAACAGGTTGTAGAAGCCCTGGTTGAACGCCAAGGGTGCCGTGGTGTCGGCATCGGCCTGTGACGCCACCCCGAAGGTCTTCCACGCCGCGGGCTTGCGCCAGTCAAGTGACTCCAGCTTGAAGAACAGGACATGGAGCAGGCCGGCGATGGCGGCAAGAATCAGCGCAAGTGCGGTCATGGACCGAGACTAGTGCTCGTGGAGTGCTCAGTGGTGAACCCACGCTGACCTAGGCTCAGCCCCAGAGGAGACGCTCGATTCGAGGAGGCGCGGTTGACTGTGGCGCTCGAGCACCCCCGCGACGACGGCGCGATGCTGCGGCAGATCATCGAGGCGACCCCGAACGCGATGGTGATGGTGGACGTCCACGGGAGGATCACGCTGGTCAACACGCAGACCGAGATCCTGTTCGGGCACAGTCGCGAGGACCTGATGACGATGCATGTCGAGCGGTTGATTCCGGAGCGCTTCCGCGGCAAGCACAACGCGGAGCGTGCCGCGTTCTTCCAGCACCCGGACACCCGAGCCATGGCTGCGGACCGTGACCTGTTCGGCCTGCGCAAGGATGGACATGAATTTCCGATGGAGATCGGTCTGAGCCCGGTCCACATCGATGACAGCATCCAGATGCTCGCCTCCATCAACGACGTCACGGAGCGAAAACGGGCCAAGGAGCGACTCAACCAGGTCGTCGAGGCGGCTCCGAACGCGATGATCATGGTGAATGCTGTCGGCGGCATCGTGCTGGTCAATTCGCAGACCGAGAGGTCGTTCGGCTACGACCGCGACGAGCTCCTGGCCATGAACATCGACAATCTGATCCCGGAGCGATTCCGCATGGGGCACGACGGCTATCGCAATGCCTTCTTCCGCCGCCCCGACCGCAGGGAGATGGGCGCGGGACGCGACCTGTTCGGCCGCCGCAAGGACGGTACCGAGATCCCGATCGAGATCGGCCTGACCCCGATCGAGATCCTGAACGAGCAGCATGTGCTCGCGTCGGTCATCGACATCACCGGACGGCTGGAGATGCATGCGATCGAGAGTGCCAAGCGCGCTGATCTTCTCCGCCGGTCGATCCTGGACAGCCTGCCCTTCAGCATCATCGCTTCGGACCCCGACGGCACGATCGTCACGTCCAACCCTGCCGCGGAACGATTGCTGGGCTTCGACCGGGACGAGCTCATCGGCTCACCGATCGACGTGCTGCGCGGCTCCCCGAGCTCCGGGCCAGCGTTGCTGGGCAGCCGATCGGATCTCGTCGACGAGCGTGAGGTGGACTACCGCCGCAAGGACGGCTCCACGATCCCGGTCAACGAGGCCAGCGCGCTGATCATGAGCGAGGACGGAGAGATCAGCGGAGTGCTTTCGGTGGCGTACGACATCACGCAGCGCCGGGAGGCCGAGGCATTCATCCGGCACATGGCCCACTTCGATTTTCTGACCGACCTGCCCAATCGAACCAAGCTCTTCGAGCGGCTCGATGCGGACCTGCGGGCGGCCCGGCGCAGCGGACGCAGCGTGGCCGTCGCGCTGGTCGACCTCGACCACTTCAAACGGTTCAACGACTCCCTCGGACACCACGTGGGCGACGACCTGCTGGTCCAGATGGCGAACCGGTTGCGTTCTCAGGTCCGGGCTGGCGACATGGTGGCCCGCCTCGGCGGCGACGAGTTCGTGCTGGTGCTGACCGCTGTCGACGGACCAGAAGAGCTCGAGGATCGGATCACGGAGATGCTGGCGGGCATCCCCGAGCCGTTCGTGTGCAACGGACATGAGCTGATCGTGACGGCGAGCATCGGCATTGCGCTGTTCCCCGATGGTGGCCAGGACGCGATCACCTTGCTCAAGCACGCCGACACCGCGATGTACCACGCGAAGTCCGCTGGCCGGAACTCGTTCCGGTGGTTCGAGGTCTCGATGCTCGACGAGACCAAGGACAAGCTCGAGATGGCTTCTGCGCTGCGATACGCCCTGGCCCGTGACGAGATCTCGGTGGCGTACCAGATGCAGGTGTGCCTGACGACCGGCGATGTCGTCGGCGTGGAGGCGTTGGCGAGGTGGCGGACCGCGGCGGACGACGAGATCTCACCGGATCGATTCATCCCCGTGGCGGAGGACAACGGCCTCATCATCCAGCTCGGTGAGAGAGTGCTGCGCCAGGCCTGCGCCGACATCATCACGATGTCGGCCGAGCTCGGGGTCGATCTCAAGGTGGCAGTGAACGTGTCACCGCGACAGTTCCATGACAAGGGCTGGCTGGAGTTGCTGCAACGAGCTCTGGCGGATTCTGGTCTGCCGGCCGATCGCCTGGAGCTGGAGATCACCGAGAACATCTTCATCGAGGACCCACGTCAGGTCGTCGAGGTGCTGCACACGGTTCGCAAGCTGGGGGTCGCGATCGTCGTCGACGACTTTGGCACCGGGTTCTCAAGTTTGTCCTACCTGACCCGGTTCCCGATCGACAAGATCAAGATCGATCGGTCGTTCATCTCCAACGTTGCGGTCGGCGCTGCCGACGCGGCGATCGTGGACACCATCATCGTGATGGCCCACACCCTGGGGATGACCGTTGTCGGGGAGGGTGTCGAGACCGAGCCGCAGGAGGCCTACCTGCGCGAGCGTGGCTGTGATGAAGTGCAGGGCTTCCGCTACAGCCGGGCCGTGCCCGCGGACGGATTCTTCGATGCCGTCAGTCGGCTCCAGCTCACCTGAATCGACGGCGGGTCGTCGCTCAGAACTCCTCGTGCGTGCGCGGGTCGCCGCCGATCCGCTCTCCGGTCTCGAGGTCCGCAACGCGTGCGAGGTCCTCCGGATCGAGCTCGAACGAGAAGATGTCGAGGTTGCTGCGAAAACGCTCGGGCGTCGCAGATTTGGGGATTGGGGCCGCACCGATCTGTGTGTGCCACCGCAGCACGACCTGCGCCGCGGTGACGCCGTGCCGGGCGCCGATCTCGGCCAGCGCGGGTTGGTCCAGAAGATCAGTCTTGCGGCCCAGCGGTGTCCAGCTCTGAGTGGTGATGCCATGGCGCTGATCGGCGGCGCGCTGCTCGGCCTGCTGGAAGTACGGATGCAGCTCGACCTGGTTGACCGCGGGCGCCACCCCGGTCGCGGCGACCAGGCGGTCGAGGTGGTCGGGCAGGAAGTTGGATACGCCGACCGACGTGGCGAGCCCCTCGTCGCGCAGCGCGATCATTGCCTGCCAGGTCTCGACGTACCTGTCGATGCGGGGGAGTGGCCAATGGATCAGGTAGAGGTCGACATGGTCCAGGCCCAGCCGACCGAGCGAGGCGGTCAGCTCCCGCCGAGGTCCAGCGGATCCGTGCGCGTCACCGGGCAGCTTGGTCGTGACGAACAGCTCCTCGCGGGACACCGGTGAGGCGGCGATGCCCTGACCCACCTCCTGCTCGTTCTCGTAGCGGGTGGCGGTGTCGAGCAGTCGGTAGCCAGCGTCGATTGCCTGGACGAAGATCTCCGGATCGTGAATCGAGTACGTGCCGAATCCCAGTAGCGGCATGCGGCATCCGTCGTTGAGATCCGTCAGCGGTGCGGTCATGTCTCTCACCGTACGGGCGCTGTCTCAGTGCGCAAGAGGTGAGGAGCGGGCCCTAGCGCACTTGACGAGCGACCGCCCGTCCTGCGGCGCGCCCGCTGAACAGGCAGCCGCCGAGGAAGGTCCCTTCGAGGCTGTTGTACCCGTGCATGCCTCCGCCGCCGAAGCCGGCCACCTCGCCGGCTGCGTAGAGTCCTGAGACCGGCTGTCCATCGGCACCGAGCACCTGGGAGTCGAGATCGGTCTCGAGGCCGCCCAGGGACTTTCGGGTCAGCACGTGCAGGCGTACAGCGATCAACGGGCCCTTCTTCGGGTCGAGGATCTTGTGTGGTGTCGCGACCCGGACGAGTCGGTCTCCACGGTAGGCCCGCGCTTGCCGCATGGCGGCAATCTGCAGATCCTTGGTGAAGTCGTTGTCGAGCTCGCGGTCACGCTCCTCGATCTGGCGGCGCACGTCGGCGAGCTCGACGGGGGAGTCGGGGGTCAGGGCATTCATGCCCGCCACGAGCTGGTCGATCGTGTCGGCCACGATGAAGTCCTCACCCTTGCTCTTGAATGCCTCGACCGGGCCCGTGGCGCCCTTCGACAGGCGCTGTCTCAGCAGCTCGCGAATGCTGCGACCCGTGAGATCGGGGTTCTGCTCCTGACCGGAGAGGGCGAATTCCTTCTCGATGATGGCCTGGTCCAGGACGAACCAGGAGTGGTCGTGGCCGCTCTGGCGCAGCAGCTTGAGCGTGCCGAGCGTGTCGAATCCGGGCAGGCCAGGGACGGGCAGACGCTTGCCGGCGCCGTCGAGCCAGATCGACGAGGGTCCGGGAAGGATTCGGATGCCGTGCATGGGCCAGATCGGGTCCCAGTTCTTGATCCCCTCGACGTAGTGCCACATGCGGTCACGGTTGATGTGGTTGGCCCCAGCCCGCTCCGCGATGCCGAGCATGCGGCCATCCACGTGCGCGGGGACGCCGGAGATCATCTGGGTCGGCGGAGTTCCCAGGCGTGCGGGCCAGTTCGCCCGGACGAGGTCGTGATTGCCACCGATTCCCCCCGACGTCACGATGACGGCCTGCGCAGACAGCTCGAATTCGCCGATGGCGACGCGCGATGTTGGTGCGGCGCGCTCGGCATCGGTCGGCTCCAGCACGTGCCCCCGCACCCCGCTGACGGCACCGCTGTCGAGGACCAGCTCGTCGACACGGTGGCGGAAGGCGAATGTCACCTGCCCCAGTGCATGGCCTCGGCGCACGATCTTCTCGAACGGCTCGACGATTCCCGGCCCGGTGCCCCAGGTGATGTGGAAGCGGGGGACAGAGTTGCCGTGGCCACCGGCCAGGCCGCCACCGCGTTCCGCCCAGCCGACCACCGGGAAGACGCTGTGTCCGCGCGTTCTGAGCCACGAGCGCTTCTCGCCCGCCGCGAAGTTGACGTAGGCCTCGGCCCACTGGCGTGGCCAGTGGTCCTCGTCGCGATCGAACTGCGCGCTGCCCATCCAGTCCTGCATCGCGAGCTCGACGGAGTCCTTGATCCCCATGCGGCGTTGCTGGGGTGAGTCGACGAGGAACAGACCGCCGAACGACCAGAACGCCTGTCCGCCGATGCCCTGCTCGCCTTCCTGGTCGACCAGGACCACCGAGCGGCCCGCCTCGACGAGCTCTGCGGTGGCGACCAGGCCGGCGAGCCCCGCTCCGACAACGACGACATCTGCATCCATGCCGCTGATTGTGTCGCACGCAGAGCGTGACCGGGTGGAGCGGCTGGTCGACACCGGCGCCGAACGACACGATGGGAGCTCGAGACGCTGAGTTCTTCCAGAAAACATCCTCGGAGCGCTACATTCGGTCTACACAACCTCGTTGGGAGATCACATCATGGCTGCTGATTTCAAGGCTCTGAGCAAGAACCAGCAAGGCGCGCTGATCGCTGGTGGAGTGTCCATCATCCTGTCGTTCTTCCCGCGGTTCGTCGCCGTGGACCTTGGTCCGCTCGGCAGCAACGGCATCAGTGCGTGGCACAGCTACGGCGTCCTCGCCATGTTTCTGATCCTCGCTGCCACAGCGATCGTCGCGGTCAGGGCTTTCGCCACGGGCTCATTGCCCGACGGGCCCCCATGGAGCCTGATCACCCTGGCCCTGGCCGGCCTCGGCACGGTGCTGCTGATCCTGCGGTCGTTCACCTACGGCTACTCGAACCCGGGTTGGTCGGGCTATCTGCTGTTCATCTCGACGCTCGCATTGACGTACTTCGCCTATCTCCTGTTCAAGGAGTCCGGCGAGAAGATGCCGGAGGTCAACAAGAAGGGCACGCCGCCGGCTGCTTGATTCGCTGACGACGCGAGGGCCCGGCTTCGGCCGGGCTTTTCGCTTTCTGGGGTCAGGAGGTGAATGGGGGACGATCGTCCAGACGTACGGACTGGCGCCCTGCCCAGCGCCACAGGCGGGCGGTCATGTCACGGTCCTCGTCGGTGACGAAGTTGCCCATGACCCGCAGTGCAAACGTCATCAGGCGGTGCGATCGCATCCCGATGGGTCCGGCGGCCGGCAGCAGACGGGGAATCGTGATGAGACCTGCGAGGCGGCGGGCGATCGAGAAGGCCTCGCCGTAGTGGGTCGTGAGCAGAGCCGGCCAGGCGTCCTGCAGGTCGGTCTGGGCGCGCATCAGCTCGGCACCCTCCCGTCCGGTCTCGAGCCCGTAGTCGATGCCTTCGCCGTTGAGCGGGTTGACGCAGCCGGCAGCGTCTCCGACGAGGATCCAGTTGGGCCCCGCGACGCCGGAGACAGCGCCTCCCATCGGCAGCAGCGCGCTGGTCGGTAGCCGGAGCTCGCCGGTCAGATCCCACTCCTCGCGACGCAGCGTTGCGTAGTACTCCATCAGCGGGCGGATCTGGAGATCCGCCGGTCGCTTGGCAGTGGCCAGGGCGCCGACGCCGAGATTCACCTCCCCGTCGCTGAGCGGAAAGATCCAGCCGTAGCCGGGAAGCAGCTCATCGTCCTCGCCGCGCAGCTCCAGGTGCGAGGAGATCCAGGGATCGTCGCTACGGCCGGACTTGACGTACGAGCGTCCGGCCACGCCGTAGGCCGTGTCTCGGTGCCACTCGCGTCCCAGAACCCGGCCCAAGGACGATCGCACGCCGTCGGCGACGATGAGCCGGTCGCAGTGAATGGTGTGCGGCTTGCGGTCCTTGCCCAGGACGAACGTCACGGCCGTGACTCGACCGCTGGCGTCTCGGACGGCATCGACCGCGCGGGCGCCCTCGAACGGCCTCGCTCCTGATTCGATCGCCACCCGGAAGATCTTGTCGTCGAGCTCGGTGCGGGGGACGGCCGAGCCCCAGTCCGGAAGCGATCCGCCCGGCCAGGGCAGCAGCAGCTCCTGCCCGAATCCGGCGGCCCGCAGCCCACGATTCGTGCCATGACCGCGAACCCATTCCTCCAAGCCGAGGTGCGACAGCTCGGCGATCGCGCGCGGCGTGAGTCCGTCCCCGCAGGTCTTGTCGCGGGGGAAGGTGGCAGCGTCGGCCAGCACGGTCTCCATCCCGAAGCGCGCGGTCCAGGCGGCGGCCGCTGCTCCGGCGGGACCTGCGCCGACCACGAGCACATCGGTACGGGTCGGCAGCTCGTCGGTCATACGTCGATTCTCCTACAGGGGTGGGCGGCTGGCAGAATGCGGTCATGACTTCGTCGGCCACCGCGGCCCAGCCGGACCGCGAGATTCATTACGCCTCACGGGGCTCGTCGTACTTCGACGTGATCCTCGCCCTGTTCTGTGTCGTGCTGGTGGTCTCCAACATCGCGGCGACCAAGGGCACGCAGTTCTTTTCCGGCGACCTGACCCTCGGTCCGATCACGATCCTGCCGATCTACTCCGACGGCGGTGCGATCCTGTTCCCGCTGGCGTACATCCTTGGCGACGTCATCTCGGAGGTCTACGGCTTCCGCGCTGCGCGCCGGGCGATCCTCGTCGGCTTCGGCACGGCGCTGTTGGCTTTTGCGACCTTCCTCATCGCGATGAAGTTGCCTGCTGCCAGCTTCTATGAAAACCAGGAGGCGTTCGAGAGCGTCGTGTGGTCGGGCGTGCGCATCGTTGCGGCATCGATGATTGCCTACCTGACCGGACAGTTCCTCAACTCGTACGTGTTGGTGCGGATGAAGGCGCGCTCCTCGGAGCCGGGACTGTGGCGCCGCCTGATCGGCTCGACCGGGGTCGGCGAGGCGGCCGACACCTTCATCTTCTGCGCCATCGCGGCCGGGGCGATCGGCATCACCGAGCCCGGGCAGTTCGTGAACTATTTCGTCGTCGGATTCGTGTTCAAGGTCGCCGTCGAGATCGTCGTCAGTCCAGCGACGATGCTGGTCATTGGCTGGCTCAAGTCGCGTGAGCCGTCCTACTGGGCGTAGAACCGGCCCAGGAAGTCGGCCTTGAAGTCCACGAACGTCCCGGACTCGATGTGCGTTCGCATGTCGTCGACCAGTCGTACCGTGAATCGCTCGTTGTGAATCGTCGCGAGCGTCGCGGCGATGTACTCCTTGGTCTTGAACATGTGGTGCAGGTACGCCTTGGAGTAGTGCGCGCACGTGTAGCAGTCGCACTCGGCGTCGATCGGGCCGAAGTCCCGGCGTGAGGCGGCGACGTTGAGGTTGTAGCGGCCCGTCATGGCGTAGACCCGCGAGGACCGGGCTACCCGTGAGGGCGAGACGCAGTCGAACGTGTCGCAGCCGTTCTCGACCGCGGTGAACAGATCGTCCGGCTCGCTGATGCCGAGCAGGTGCCGGGGCTTGTCGTGGGGGAGCTCCTCATTGACCCACCGGACGATGGACCCGAGATTCTCCTTCTCGATCGCGCCGCCCACACCGAATCCATCGAAGTCGAGCCTGACCAGGTCTCGGGCCGCACGGCGCCGCAGGTCCTCGTGCTGCGCGCCCTGCACGACGCCGAACAGCGCCTGCGCTGGTTTGTCGGTTCGTTCGGCTGACAACCGCTGGTGCTCCACGACACAGCGCTCAGCCCAAGCCTGCGTACGTGCCAGGGACTTCTCCTGGTAGCCCCGGGAGTTCATCAGCGTCGTCAGCTCGTCGAACGCGAACATGATGTCGGCCCCGAGCTGGTGCTGGATCTGCATCGACACCTCGGGCGTGAACCGGTGCCGGCTGCCGTCGAGATGGGACTTGAAGGTCACGCCGTCGTCGTCGACGAGCGCCAGTCGTTCCTTGCCCTCGGCGATGACATCATCGGCCTGGTGGCTGTGTGAGTCCATCGAGAGTGTCTTCTTGAACCCCGCGCCGAGCGAGAGCACCTGGAACCCGCCTGAGTCCGTGAACGTGGGGCCGGGCCAGTTCATGAACCTGCCGAGCCCGCCGGCCTCGTCGACGATGTCCGCGCCGGGCTGGAGGTACAGGTGGTAGGCGTTGGCCAGCACCGCCTGGGCGCCGAGAGCTGCCATCGACTCGGGCAACACCGCCTTGACGGTGGCGCGGGTGCCGACCGGGATGAAGGCGGGCGTCCGGATCTCGCCATGGGGGGTCGTGATCGTGCCGGTACGTCCGAGCGCGTGCGGGAGGTCCTGCTCGACGGTGAACACGCCCGCCATCTAATCAGGCGTGCGGTGAGTCAACCGATCAGGTTGGTCTGCCGGACGGCGCCACCGAGTGCGGCGAGTGTCAGCAGGAGGAGCACGATGTTCCACACCGCAGCAGGCAGGAAGGTCAGCCGGGCCAGGATGTCGGCGTCGCTCGTCCTGGTGCGTGACCGCCGCCGGTGCCGCCACAGGTCGACAACCGTCCGCGGAGCGGCCACGAGGAGGAACCAGGCGAAAGTCAGGGCAGCGAAGTCCTGCACCCGATCCGGCGCGCGCCAGATCAGCAGACTCACTCCCGCGGCGGTGAGTGTCACGACGAGCAGGCCGAACCAGTTGCGGATGAATGCCAGCATCATCGCGAGCGTCGCCAGGCCTGCGTACAGCGCCCAGGGCGTGTACCCGTGCTCGACCAGCAGAACGGAGCTCAGACCCAGGCCGGCAGGGGCGAGATAGCCGGCGGCGGCCGTGGCGATCATGCCCGCGCCCCGGGGTCGACCGCTGGACACCGTCAGCCCCGACGTGTCGGTGTGCAGCCGGATGGCGTTGAGACGGCGGCCGGTCAGGACTGCGACGACGGCATGACCGGCCTCGTGCACCAGGGTCACGAGGTGCCGGGTGAGCGACCAGATGGACGGCACGACGACCAGGACGATCGCCGTTGCCGCGGCCGCCCATTCGGGCTCAAGCCACGTGGTGTCCAGGGCCGTCAGCCGGTCTGCCGGTCGATGAGCTCGACCCGCGTGGCGTCGCGAGCGGACGCACCCATGGCGGCGGCCATGCGGTGGTGGACGGCCCCTTCGCCGTGCCGGCTCTGCCGGTCGAGGGTCAGGCCGAGCGCGGTCTGCGCCCATGCGCTGGTCGGTTCGAGCTCGACAAGGCGTCGGAACGCCTCTTCGGCGGGCTTCAGCTGGGCGGCGGCAAAGTGCGCCCGGCCGAGCAGCTCCCAGCTGGCAGAGTGAGCGGGCTCCTCGTCGACGACCCTGCGCAGCACTCGCGCGGCGTCTCGGGGGAAACGCGAGTCGAGCAGATCCTCACCGGCTCGGAAGGCGTCGAAGGCTTCCATCTCGGCAATGGCCTGGTCGGTGAGGTTGGGAGTCAGGTGGATCGTCATGCGCGCTCCTTCCGAGAGCTCGGACGGGTCAACGTCGTGGACCGGCCGGTCATTCCGTCGGCGGGGTCGTCCCTGTCGGCGCCTGCGTCGGCGACTCGGTTCCGAGGGTTGGCGTTGGCGCCGGATCGGTCGGCGTGGCAGCTGGGGGCGTCGGGTCGGTCGGCGCCGGAGTCGGAGCCGGAGCGCTGGGTGGCGGTTGGCTGCGCTGTCCGCCGAAGGTGTCGCCCAGCGTGGTTCCGCCGGATCCGTCCAGTGCCTGCCCGGAGAGCAGCTCGTAGGTCGAGATGGCCGCGAGCGCGAGGGCGAGGACGACGACGGTCGTCACGATGATGGTCCGCCAGTGCAGACCGGCGGTGCTCGGGACGATCTCGCCGCGTCGCACGGGTGAGTCGAGCTCGGCGGCCTGCTCGATCGTCTCGGCGATGTCGTCGTCCTCCTCGACCCGCCGCTGTATGACGGTGCCGCTGGCCGTGGTGACCAGCAGGGTGCGTCCCTTGTCGAGCGTCCGGCCATACAGAGCCGAGCTGAGAGTGATGACCGCACTGCCGAGGGCTGCGCCGACGAGCGTCCCCGCAACACCCAGCCGAGATGCGACGAATGCGGCGGTCACGGCGGCCAGGACGCTGGCGACGAGCTGAAACCACGACACCTCGCCGAGGAACCCGCGAAACCGTGTCATGCCGAAGAGCCTAGAGGGGGTGACCGAAGGTCTCGACGACCAGCGCGTCGATCTCGTCGAGCCAGATCGTCCGCTGGCCCTCGGTCGAGTCGGTGACCGGGCGCAGCACCCTGCGGGTGAAACGTGGCCCGCCGAGGTACGGCGCGACACAGCGGCCCCAGATCGAGGCGAGTGGATCGCCGTAGAGGTCGCGCTCACGTTCGTCGGTCGTGTCGGACGTGTTGATCACGAACAGGTTGGAGATGGGTGCGAGGGGCTCGGGATGGCCGGTGGCGTCGGCCAGCCGGTATGCGACACCGGGCACGACGACGCGGTCGATCCAGCCGCTGAGGATCGCGGGGGGCATGCCCCACCAGTTCGGGTGGATCACGACGAGACCCTCGGCCCGGCGCAGCTCCTCGCGATGCAGCGCGACGACCGGGTCCGGCTCACGAGCGAGGATGGATTCGACCGTCGCTCCGCTGGTGTGCGATTCGTCAGCCGTCAGCAGCGGGTCGAACCACTCGGCGTACAAGTCGTGGGATCGGACCTCGTGTCCCAGCGTCAGCAGTCGTTCACCGACGCGCTCGGCGATGCCATGGCAGAAGCTCGTGGCCCGCGGGTGGGCCAGCAGCAGCATGACGGTCGACATGGACTGATTCTGGCAGGAACCCGGGCTGGTGGCGTGTGATCCGAAGGACTGACGGTGGTGACGGATACGGTCGGACCATGCGATTCGTGGCGACGGCTGACTGGCAGCTGGGGATGACCGCGCACTACCTCGGTGATGAGGCGCGCCCCCGCTTCGCCCAGGCGCGCATCGATGCGATTCGCAGCATCGGACGGGTTGCCGCCGAGCGCGATGCCGCCTTCATCCTGGTGTGCGGTGACGTCTTCGAGTCGAACCAGCTCGACCGCGCCGTGGTCGCGCGGACCTTCGATGCGTTGGCCGACGTCACGGTGCCGGTCTGGTTGTTGCCCGGCAATCACGATCCGCTCGACGCGGCCTCGATCTACCGGTCCCGTGAATTCGTCGAGGGCTGCCCCGCGCACGTGCACGTGCTGGACACTCCTGGCCTGCACACGGTCGACCACGGGGTCGAGATCGTCGCCGCACCGTGGTTCAGCAAGGCGCCGCTGACGGATCTCGTCGCGGCGGCCTTGGCCGACGTCGAGCCTCGCGACGGCATCGTGCGGATCGTGGCCGGCCATGGCACCGTGCTCGGGATCGATCGCGACAACCCCGCCGGGATCAACGAGGACGACCTCACGGCAGCCATCCACTCGGGCCGGGCCGACTTCGCGGTGCTCGGCGACCGGCACTCCACGACTCGGGTCACCGATCGCATCTGGTATCCAGGTGCGCCCGAGGTGACCAGCCGCCGCGAGGACGATCCAGGCAATGTCCTGGTTGTTGATGTCGACGGCACGTCGGTCACGGTCGATCCTGTTCCGGTCGGCACCTGGTCCTACGTCCACCACCGCGCAGAGCTCAGCAGCGCGGCCGATGTCGATGAGCTCGAGCGATGGCTGGCCGAGCTGCCGGCCAAGCACCGCACCGCCGTGTGGTTGTCGCTGACGGGCGCGCTCAGCATCGGTGAGAAGGCCCGGCTGGACACGATCCTCGACGCCGCGCGTGACCTGTTCGCGCTGGTCGACCTCTGGGAGCGCCACAGCGATCTCGTCGTGACGCCCGCCGACGGAGAGTTCGGCGACCTGGGCCTGACGGGCTTCGCCCGTGCGGCTGTCGACGAGCTCACCCGGCTGTTGGAGCAGGACGACGCACAGACGGCGCGGGACGCACTGGGGTTGCTCTACCGCTTCAGCCACGGGGGTGCCGCGTGAGGCTGCACCGGATCGCGCTGACCGATTTCCGCGGCGTCACGGCCAGCGACGTCGGGTTCGAGGCACCCGGGGTGACTGTCGTGGTGGGCCCCAACGAGGTTGGCAAGTCCTCGTTGGCCGAGGCGTTGCGTCTCATCCGAGAGTTCAAGTCCTCCTCGCAGCACTCGGCGATTCGCGCGGTGCAGCCGACCAATCGCGATGTCGGGCCCGAGGTGACGATCGAGGCCTCCAGCGGTCCCTTCCGCTTCACCTACACCAAGCGTTGGCTCCGCAAGCCGATGACCGAGCTCACCATCTCGGCGCCGGCGGCCGAGCAGCTGACCGGAGATGCCGCGCACGATCGTGTCGAGCAGATCTTCAGTGCCACGATGGACGACGATCTGTGGGCTGCCCTCCAGCAGGTGCAGGGCGAATCGCTCCAGCAGGCGCGGCTTGCGCGGATCGTTCCGCTGCAGTCGGCGTTGTCGACGCTCGCTGACGACGGTGCCGACACCGGCACGTCGCACGAGGACCTGATCGACCGCATCGAGCAGGAATATCGCCGATACTTCACCGCGACCGGGCGCCCCACCGACACCTACGCCGCAACGATCCGCGAGCTCGGCGAACGGTCCGAGGTCGTGGCGGCGGCTGAGCAGGCACTCCGGGCGGTTGACGAAGTCGTCGAGCGGCACGAGCGTCTGACCGCCGAGCGGACCAGGCTTGTCGAGCGAGTCGACCTTGCCCGCGTCGATGCAGATCAGCTCGCCGAGCGCGAGGGAGATCTGACCGACCTGCGTCGCCAGCACGACGAGGCGACAGTGCGGCTCAACCAGGCAGAGATCGCGCTGGCAGCCGCGCAGGCAGCGGTCGAGGCGCGCGCGGAGCGACGCGCGGAGGCCGAGGAGCGTGCTGGACTGGCTCTGGCCGCGACCGAGGCGTGGGAGCTGGCGGTGGCCGAGCACGAGGCCGCGGTCGCCTCCGTGAACGAGTTCGATGCCGCTCGTGAAGACGTCACCGCCGACCTTCGTGCTCTACGCGCCGAAGTCGGCGAGGCCGATCGATCCGTCCGCTCTGTGCAGGCGCGGATCGACGCCGAAGCGGTCCGCGAACGCCTCGCCGGCATCGACTCGGCGACGGCTCGCCTCGAGGTCGCCGAGGCCGAGATTGCTGACAATCGCGTCGAGCCCGACACTGTGAGCCGACTGGCTGACACTGTCGCCCGACTGAATGCCGATCGGGATGCCGCTGCCGCCGGCGCGGCCCGATTCACCGTTGAGCGGCTGGGCCGATCTGTGGTGACGATCGACGAGGACGACATCGACGCCAGCATCACCCGTGACCTGACCGCAGCAGCAACCGTCGAGGTTGCCGGCGTCGTGCGGGTCTGCATCACACCCGACGACCAGGCGGTCCGCCGCAGCCGTCAGATCGAGGATCGAGCACACCAGGTCGAGGCCCTGCTGGCAGATCTTGGGGTCTCGGACCTGGCTGAGGCGCGTCGACGCAGCGGCGAGCGGGAGGACGCCGTACGGCGAGCCGATGCCGCTCGGGTCGAGCGGGAGACTCTGCTCGCCGGCGAGACCGTGGAGGCCGTGCGGGCTCGGCTGTCTGCCGCGTCGATCGAGCCGGGTCCTGCGCCGGGACAGACCGATCTGGTCAACGCGCGCACCCTGCTCGACGAGCTGGCCACCCGCCTGGCCGAGACAGAGGCTGCGGCGTCCGATTCATCCCACGAGCGGGACCGCGTCGTCGCCGTGCTCAACACCACCAACGAACGGCGACTCAAGGCCGAGACGGTCGCCGGCAGTGCGGCCGACGAGTCCGATCGTGCGATGCTGCGGCTCGCGGCCGATCGCGAGGTACGTGATGATGCGGGACTCGACGAGGCGCTGACCGACTGCCGGACGCAACACATGTCGCATGCTGCCGCGCTCGAGTCGGCGCGCACGGCGCTGCGCGATCAGGACGCTGACGGGCTGGAGATGCTCGCTTCCAACGCGCGAGAGCTGGCCAAGCGGCTGGTCGACGATCTCGCCCAGCGGGATGCCGATCTTGTGGCGTCGACCACCGAGCTGGAGGTGCGTGGGCGTGACGGATTGCGCAACCGCCTCGACGAATCATTGGCCAAGCAGGCCAACACCAGCCGCGTGCACGACTCGCTGCACTCGCGAGCGACTGCGGCCCAGCTGCTTCGTGACACGATGCGGGCGCACCGTGACTCTGCGCAGCAGCGCTACGTTGCACCGTTTCGGCAGGCGGTCGAGTTGTTGGGGGCGATCGTGTTCGGCGCGGGGTTTGCGGTGGGCATCGGCGATGACCTGTCCATCGTCAGCCGCACCATCGACGGTGCGACGGTGCCGTTCGAGTCCCTGTCCGGCGGGGCCAAGGAGCAGCTTGCCCTGATCGGTCGACTCGCGACCGCCCAGCTGGTGAGCTCGGACGACGGCGCTCCGGTGATCCTCGACGACTCGCTCGGGTTCACCGACGCCGATCGCCGGCGCCGGCTCGCCGCAGTTCTCAACCGGGTCGGCGCCACCTCTCAGATCATCATCTTGACGTGCGAGCCCGAACGTTTCGCCGACATCGGCTCGGCCCGCACGGTGCGGCTCGGCTAAGCGAGCCTTTCCCGGGTGTGCGCGGCCACGGTGCTCAACGCGAGGACCGACACCCACGCATACCCCGGCCACAGCGCGAGTCGCTCGAACGCCCCCAGGCCCGAGGCAGCGTCGACCGACAGGATCGTGACAAAGCCGACCACGCCGGCTGTCGACATGACCGCGGCGATGCAGGTCGCCGCGGCGAGGCCCCGCCGGGTCGACCACAGGCTGACGCCGGTCATCAGCAGGGCTGTCGGTTGGGCCAAGAAGATGGGCAGCGCAACCAGACCGTGCAGCCCTCCGTGCTCATTGACCGGTACGAGACTGACGCCGATCGAACCGACGCCGGAGAGGCACCACAGGGCTACGGCGGCGCTGCCGGCGCGGCCTGGCAGGATCCGCCGGCCGAGCAGCAGCGCACCCAACGCCAGGGAGAGCCCGAAATAGGCGAACCCGACGTTCATGAGTCCGTGCCATGGCGAGCACAGCACCTCTCCGCGGATCGTTCGGCACGACGTGTTGCCCAGATCGCTGATCGTGCTGGTGGCGAAGCGGTAGTCCTGGGATGCCTGCAGGCCGACGATGACCTCGAGCACGATGTACAGCGGCTGTAACGTCCACGCGGTAGCCCCGAGGAGCGCCCCGCGACCCGGCCTCAGCGCAACGCCTGCTCGAGGTCGGCCAGCAGGTCGGCGATGTCCTCGATGCCGACCGACAGCCGGACGAGGTCGTCAGGCACCTCCAGCTGGGACCCTGCGGTCGAGGCGTGCGTCATCGCCGCGGGGTGCTCGATGAGCGACTCGATGCCGCCGAGGCTCTCTGCGAGCGTGAACACCTTCGTCCGTGCGCAGAGATCCTGCGCGGCCTTGGTCCCGCCGGCGAGCCGTACCGAGATCATGCCGCCGAAGCGACTCATCTGCTTTGCGGCGACCTCGTGACCTGGGTGACCCGGCAGGCCCGGGTAGAGCACCGAGGTGATGGCGGGGTGCCCCTGCAACAGGTCGACGACGGCCTCGGCGTTGTCGCAGTGCCGGTCCATGCGAACCGCGAGCGTCTTGGCGCCGCGCATCGTCAAGAAGGCGTCGAACGGGCTGGGTACTCCGCCCGCACCGTTCTGTAGGAAGGCGAATGCGGTGTCGAGCTCGGAATCGTTGGTGACGAGGACGCCGCCGACGACGTCGGAGTGCCCGCCGATGTACTTCGTGGTGGAGTGCAACACCACGTCAGCCCCGAGCGACAGCGGCTGCTGGAGATAGGGGGAGGCGAAGGTGTTGTCGACCACGAGCTTGGTCTCGGCGTCGTGAGCGATTTGGCTGATCGCCGCGATGTCACCGACATTGAGCAGGGGATTGGTCGGGGTCTCGATCCAGACTGCCTTGGTCGCCGGTGTGATTGCCGCTCGGATCGCGTCGAGGTCGTTGACTGCTGCGACGGAGTAGGTGACGCCCCACTGCGTGAAGACCTTGTCGATCAGGCGGAATGTGCCGCCGTAGGCGTCGTCCGGGATCACGAGGTGGTCGCCGGGGCGGAGCAACGAGCGGAGTGCGCAGTCGGTGGCAGCCATGCCCGAGCTGAACGCCCGTCCGTGCGCACCACCTTCGAGCGCCGCGAGATTTGCTTCGAGGGCGGAGCGGGTCGGGTTGCCGGTACGGGCGTATTCGTAGCCCCCACGCATGCCGCCCACACCGTCCTGCTGGAATGTCGAGCTGGCATAGATCGGCACGTTGACCGCACCATTTTCGGCATTGGGCTCGTATCCCGCGTGAATCGCGCGGGTGGCGAAACCAGGTGTCTCGGTCATACGTGAACTCCCAGCAGGTCGTGGCGTGTCAGCACGCCGAGGGGCTTGCCGTCCTCAATGACCATGACGGCATCGCTGACGCTGAGCGCTTTGAGGGCGGCGTCGAGGCTCTCGCCCGAGCCGAGCAGCGGCATGGCGGGCTCCATGTGCTTGGACACGGGATCGGTCAGCTTCGCGCGACCCTCGAACACCGCGCTGATCAGGGCGCGTTCGTTGACGCTGCCGGCGACCTCGCCGATCACGACGGGAGGCTCGGCGCCGACCACCGGCATCTGGGAGACGTTGTACTCGCGCAGGATCTCGATCGCGTCGCGGATGGTCTCCGACGGGTGGGTGTGCACCAGCGCCGGCATCCCTCCGGACTTGCTGAGCAGCAAATCACCCGCGGTCATGTCGTGCGCCTGACCGTCCAGTGGTTCGCGCAGGAAGCCGTAGGACGACATCCAGTCGTCGTTGAAGATCTTGGAGAGGTAGCCGCGGCCACCGTCCGGCAGCAGAACGACGACCAGGGCGTCAGGACCGGCGTCCGCAGCAACCTGGAGGGCCGCCACGGTCGCCATGCCGCAGGATCCGCCGACCAGCAGCCCCTCTTCGCGGGCAAGTCTGCGGGTCATCTCGAACGAGTCGGCGTCCGAGACCGCGATGATCTCGTCGGGAATCGACGGATCGTAGGCGCTGGGCCAGAAGTCCTCGCCAACGCCTTCGACCAGGTACGGCCGGCCGGTGCCGCCCGAGTAGACCGATCCCTCGGGGTCGGCGCCGATGACCTTGACCTTGCCACCGGACATCTCTTTGAGGTAGCGGCCGACGCCGCTGATCGTGCCGCCGGTGCCGACGCCAGCGACGAAGTGCGTCACCTTGCCGTCGGTGTCGGCCCAGATCTCGGGGCCGGTCGTCTCGTAGTGGCTTTCGGGGCCGGCGGGGTTGGAGTACTGGTCGGGCTTCCAGGCCCCTTCGGTCTCGCGCACCAACCGGTCGGAGACGTTGTAATAGCTGTCGGGGTGCTCGGGCGGAACTGCGGTCGGGCAGACGACGACCGTGGCCCCGTAGGCCCGCATCGTGTTGCGCTTGTCCTCGCTGACCTTGTCCGGGCACACGAAGATGCATTGGTAGCCGCGTTGCTGGGCGACCAGCGCCAGACCGACGCCGGTGTTGCCGGAGGTCGGTTCGACGATCGTCCCGCCGGGCTTGAGGGCTCCTGAGGCTTCGGCGGCGTCGACCATCTTGACCGCGATGCGGTCTTTGGCACTTCCACCGGGGTTGAGGTACTCGATTTTGGCGGCCACGGTCGCGGATCCCGCGGAGGTGACGGAGTTGAGCCGGACCAGCGGGGTGTTGCCGATCAGGTCAACGATGTGATTAGCGATGCTCATGCGGCCCATTCTTGCATTGACTGGGCTCCCTCGATCGTGCTGGAGTCACGGCCTGGTGAGGACCGGCGCAGCCTCGTGAACCTCGAGAGTGGAGGCCGGGCCGGACGCCTGCAGAGTCTGCCCGACGGTCTGCCAAGCGCCTCCGTCGACGCGGTAGCGGACGCGGTAGGTGACGTCGACTCGAGGGTGCACGGACTTGGCTGGAACGCGGTAGCGATGTGTCACGTCCATCCCGGGATATGGCGCACCCGGACGGTTTGTCGTCGCGGTAGTGCCGTCACCGTGAACCCAGTGGAAGCTCATGGGGTCGGCGGTCAGGTCGATGGCGAAGCCCAGCAGGTTGATGCTGCGGTCGAACGCTCGAGGCACGGTGTAGAGGATCGTGGGGACGTTGACGAGGGTCTCCTCGCGCGGCTGGATGTGGATCGCGAGACTCGGCAGCCCGATCTCGCGCACCGCCTTCACGACGTCCCCCTCCGTGAGCCCCCGCCCCTTCGGATCGTCGGGTGGAGCATCGTCGAAACTCTTTGCGTAGCACTGCTCGACGCCGTCAAGATCCTCCACGCACACGGCGTCAACGGGTATTAGCGGCGAGGTGAGCAGGGGCGAGTTCGCAGCTTCGCCACGCGTCGCGGATATCTTGCGCTCGACTGACAGGTGGAGCTTCGGAGACCAAGCGTCCGGAGCCACATCGACGTCTGCTGAAGCGGGGAGGCTAGATCCCAGCAAGAGAATGATTGCCAAGATGCTCCCAAGTCGCATCAAGACTTGTCCGCCATCCTGATGTCCTGAATTTTGTAGGGCGGGCTCTCACTCAGGATGAACGCGAAAGCGTAGGGGTTGGATTCGCGTCCTTCGCGCACTGCTAGCTCGGCGCGAACGATTAGGGGAGCGCGATCGGACGACGCAACGATCCGTTTTAGAGACCAAAGTTTCCCGGTGAACCGCTGGTCACCGGTTGGTTCGTCGCTGAACGCCATTGCGAAGCTGTCACAGGGCGCGCATTCGTGCGACAAGGAGAGCATCGGCTTTGTTCTCCCGCTGTTCGCTGCGAGGTTCACGACGTCGATGTAATGCTTGACGAATGCTGCTGCGCCCTCGGGAGAGTCCTTCTTCGCCTGCGCGGGCATGCTCGGCAGTGTCGCTGGTGGGGTGGCCGAGGACGCGCTGGCCTCAGGCTCCCTCGGTACGGGCTCGGACGAGCAAGCCGTCAGCCCTAGCAGCACCACCAGGACAATTCCCCCGAATCGCATGCGGCGAAACTATCGAAACAGCACCTGTCCTGTCAGCCCCCGAACGGCAACTTGTGGACGCCCGAGGCCAAATTCAGGGTCGCAGCGGACGCCCCTGGGCGTCCTTCGGATCGCCAGTGAGCATGACGATGCCGTCGATGAAGGGCCAGAGTGCGCCGATGCCGCAGGTGAAAATCGTGACCAGGAGTTGAGCAACTCCTAATCCTGTGTTGCCGATGTAGAAGCGGCCGATGCCGAGCGGCAACAGAATTTGCAGCAGTCCAGCAATGAGCTTCTGCTTCTCCGAGTACGGGATCCCCGTCACCGGGTGGACACCCCAAGGCGCGCCTGGATGTGCGCCGTATGCGGGGCCCGGAGGCCGCCCGTAGCCGGGCGGGGGCGGCGGATAGGCGCCGCCCGGTGGTGGCCCGTAGCCGGGCGGGGGCGGCGGATAGGCGCCCGGAGGCGGAGGCGGAGGCGGCGTGGCCGGGCCGTAGTCGGGTCCCTCAGCCTCGCTCTCGTATGGCTGGGTCGGCTCGTTCGGGTCGCCGTGCTCCGGGGGTGTCGACGTCATGACCACACCCTAGGGCGCCGGGGGCCACTCATATGACCGCACCGGTGGACCGGCCGTCGTCGACGTTCGCGTACGGGTCGACCAGCCGCTTGCGCGAATTCGAGGGATCGAAGGGCCAGCGCTCCTCCAGCACCACCGCCAGCGCAGATGCCGTGAAGATGGTCGACAGGATGCCGACCGACAGGCCCATCAGCAATGCGATCGCGAAGTCGGTGAGCGAGTCGCCGCCGAGAACAGCGAGAGCGGCCAGGATGAACATCGCTCCCAGGCCGGTGTTGATCGTGCGCGGGATGGTCTGCAGGATCGCCTCGTTGACGACGTCACGCAACGGACGACGGCGGTTCGCTGCGGTGTGCTCCCGAATGCGGTCGAACACCACGATCGTGTCGTTGACCGCCAGGCCGATGATCGACAGCACGGCCGCAAGGAACACACCATCGATCGGCTTGCCCCACCATGCGAACGCACCAACGACGGTCAGCACGACCGAAGCCATCGAAAGCACCGCAGCCGCTGCGTAGGTCCACCGGAACCGCCAGGCGAGATAGATCATCTGCGCAGCGATTGCGATCGCGAAGGCGATCACGGCCTTGTCGCGGAGCTCCTTGCCCAGACTTGGCCCGATCAGCTCGTCCCGCTCCTTGTCGACCTCGCCCGCGACACCGGCCAGCGCCGTCTCGATCCTGAACGCCTCGTCGTTGGTGATGTCGTCCACCCGCACGGTGATGTTCTCGGTGCCCCCGTCGCCGGACGATGACTGGACGACAGCCTTCGGGAAGCCTGCGTCGCCGACCGCCTCACGCGCCTGCTCGACCTCGACGGTCTGGGAGGTGGAGTACTCCAACAGCCGCCCGCCGGTGAACTCGACGCCAAGGTCGAGCCCACGCAGGACGATGCCACCAACCGAGATCATCGCGACGACAGCAGTGGCCGCGATCCAGGTGCCGCTGCGCTTCATCAGGTCGGGCCCGTTCTCGGTCAGCCACGTGCGCAGGCGGCCGGTACCGGCGATGCCGCTGATCCGGGGATGCCGACGGACGTAGGCACGCTTCATCGCCCATTCGCTCAGGACCCGTGCGACCACCAGAGCCGAGATCATCGATGCCACGACACCGATCGACAGCGTCACACCGAAGCCCTTGACCGGTCCGGACGCGAAGAAGAACAGCAGGGCCGCGGCCAGCAACGTGGTCACGTTGGAATCGATGATCGCGGACCACGCCTTGCTGAAGCCGGTGTTGAGCGCGGGGGACAACCCTGCGGCGGTTCGTTCGGCGTATTCCTCGCGAGCGCGCTCGAACACCAGCACGTTGGCGTCGATCGCCAGGCCGACAGCGAGCACGAAACCGGCGAGGCCAGGAAGGGTCAGGGTGGCGCCGAGCCAGACCAAGATGCCGTACGAGATCAGGGCGTACGAACCCAGCGCGATCGTCGCGAGGAGACCGACCAGCCGGTAGACGAACATGATGAACAGCCCGGTGAGGATGATGCCGATGATCGCCGCCTCGATTGAAGCGTCGATCGCGACCTTGCCCAGCGTTGGTCCCACGGTCCTCTGCTCAACCGTCTCGACCGGGACCGGCAGGGCACCTCCCTTGATCAGGACGGCTAGGTCCTTGGCCGAGGCTTGGGTGAAGTCGCCGCTGATGCTGGTGCTGCTGCCGCCGCCAGAAGCGCACAGCTCTGGCACGACGCCAGGGGAGGAGATGACTTCGGTGTCCAGCACGATCGCGACTCGGTTCCCGGCCGCTGGGTTGGCGCAGGCGTCGGACACCAGCTGCTTCCAGCCGGTACGACCCTGGCCGTTGAAATCGACGTTGACCAGCCACTGGCCGAGTCCTTGCTGCTCGGTCTGGGCCGACGCGTCCTTGACTCCGTTGCCGTCCAGGAGCGGCTTGCCGACCAGCACGGGCTGTCCGCTCTCGTCGTCGAGGATCTGTTCCCCGGCGCCGGGCTCCTGACCCTCGGTGGGGATGCCGAGGACTTCGTGGAAGGACAGCTGTGCGGTCTGGCCGATGACTTTGGCCGCCTCGCGCGGGTCCTGCAGTCCCGGCAGTTCGATGATGATGCGCGTCTCGCCGGATCGGGCCAGCGTCGGCTCGGCGACCCCCAGCGCGTCGACCCGTCCGCGCAGCACGCTGAGGGCGCGATCGGTCGATTCTGCGTCAGCCTTGACCCGATCGGAGTCCTGAGTCTCCAGCACGATCTGGGTCCCGCCGCGAAGGTCCAGGCCGAGCTTGGCCGAGCTGGTGAGCGCGAAGGTCAGGGCGATGGCGACGACGAAGAATGCGGCGACGGCGCGCCACCATGGGGCACGGGAGATCATGGAGGACTTTCAGGCAGGAGCGCCGGAGTGGCGCAGGTGGACGGGAACGCTTCGCGGCTCAGAGAACCGGTGGCGCCCGTCCGGTTGCCGTGACGACGTCTCGCCCGGGCTGGACCGCAACGGTGTGCGGGGCTGCGAACGCCAGAATCGCGCTGGCGTCTGGAACGTCTACCGGTGGGGTCGCGGCGAGGTCGAGGTCGGGCAGGGCCTGGTTGCGGTCGGTCGCGGTGAGGGACTGCGGGATTCGTCCGGGCTTGACCCAGGTGCCTGCCTGTGTGGACCCGGTCGTGGGCCGCGGGCCCGAGGTTGTGGCGTGACCGCCAAAGTTCACGACGAGTGCGATCACGAGTACTGCCGCCAGTCCTGCGGCGCAATGGCGCACCGCAGGCATCGTGGTCATCGGCCGAGTGTAACCGGGCGTCGAACGCGCGGGCGTACCCGCCGTGGCACGTGCCTAGGGTGGACGGATGAGCACCCGACGCCCTCTCGGCACCAGCGACCTGACCGTGTCGACCGTGGGGGTGGGCTGCAACGCCTTCGGCGCCCGGATCGGGGCTCAGCAGACAGCCGCGGTGGTCGACGCAGCCTTCGAGAACGGCATCGACTTCTTCGACACCGCTGACGTCTACGACACTGGCCAGAGCGAGCAGCTGCTCGGACAGGCGCTGGCTGGACGGCGTGACCAGGCCATCATCGGCACGAAGTTCGGCATGGACATGCAGGGCGTCAACGGGGACGACGGTGGTCGTCGCGGCACCGCGGAGTACGTCCGCACGGCCGTCGAGGCCAGCTTGCAGCGACTGGGCACCGACTACATCGACCTCTATCAGCTGCACACCCCTGATCCCTCGACGCCGATCCTGGAGACGTTGGGGGCGATGTCCGAGCTGGTGATCGAGGGCAAGGTCCGTGCGATTGGCTGCTCCAATCTGCAGTCCTGGCAGGTGGTCGACGCGGACTGGCTCGCGCGGACTGCCGGCCTGGAGTCCTTCGTGACCGCCCAGAACGAGTACTCCCTCTACAACCGCACCGCCGAGGTGGAGCTGGTGCCCGCGTGTCTCGCGCTCGGCGTCGGAATCCTGCCGTACTTCCCGTTGGCGTACGGCTTGCTGACCGGCAAGTATCGGCGTGGTGAGCCCGCGCCGGCGGGGACGCGGCTGGCCGTTCAGTCCAAGCGGCTACAGGACGCCGACTGGGATCGCATCGAGGCGCTCGAAGAGTTCGCGGCTTCTCGGGAGATCTCTGTTCTGGAGCTGGCGATCGGAGGCTTGGCCGCCCAGCCGGGGGTCTCGAGCGTCATCGCAGGCGTCACGACCCCGGAGCAGGTTGCGGCCAACGCCGCCGCAGCGCGATGGATTCCTGATGGGTCCGATCTGGACGCGCTGGCCGAGATCGGACGGCCGCACCAGTCGTACACGACATTCGCACCACGATGAAGGTGCCCGACCTGCCGGGAAAAAGTTTTCAGCAGACAGGTCGTCACGAATAACCATGTGAACTACGTCTCGTTGGTTCGAAATAACTAGTCACACCTGGACTGGTCGTTACCGACGAACGGGAGAACCCATGGCCTACCGGCCCCGCCACACCCGAACCTCCATCATTTCCGCAGCTGTCGCTGTCAGCCTGATCGGGGTCGCGCCACTCGTGGCATCCGGCCCGGCCCAGGCGGAGGACCCCTTCAAGACCCAGCTCGTGACGGTCAATACACCGACGAAGGCTGACAAGGCCCTGCTCCAGACTTTGGGTCTGGATCTCACCGAGCATGCCGGAAAGGGGTATGTCGAGGTCGTTCTGCACAACAATGCAGACGCGTCGGCCCTTCGCGAAGCAGGTCTCCCGTATGACGTTCGGATCCCGGATCTGACGATGCGTGAGGCGCAGAACAACCGAGCCAACGCGGCATACGCGGCAGCAACGGTGACGTCCCCGCTGCCCTCCGGCCGGGACACCTACCGCAAGCTGGCCGACTACAACACGGACATGGCAGCACTTGCCGCGTCCAAGCCGTTGATCGCCAAAGGAATCACGCTTCCGCACAAGTCTCTCGACGGCAAGACCGTGCGCGGTATCGAGATCGGCGCCAAGGTCAACGCTGCCGAGGACGGCCGTCCCGTCTTCCTGCTGATGGGGCTTCACCACGCACGTGAGTGGCCGTCCGGTGAGCTTGCCATGGAGTTCGCGACTGATCTGGTCAAGAACTACGGGACCGATTCCCGCATCACCAACCTGCTCGACCGCTCGCGCGTCATCGTGGTCCCGGTCGTCAACGTCGACGGATTCGACCAGTCACGTACTGACGGCGAGCTCGTCGATCTCCGTGAAGTCGACAACGGTGACACGGTGACGATCCTTGGAACACCCGGCAACGCGTACAAGCGCAAGAACTGCCGAGTCGTCGACGGCGTCGACACCCCGGACGGCACCTGCGCGGCAGCTGCGACCAGTCCCGGCGGCTATGGCATCGGGGTCGACCTCAACCGCAACTACGGCGGCTTCTGGGGCGGACCCGGAGCCTCCGACACCTTCGCCGATCCGACCTATCGCGGCGCCTCGGCGTTCTCGGAGCCGGAGTCGCAGAACATCCGCGAGCTCGTCAGCGCTCGTCAGGTCACGACGCTGATCTCGAACCACACGTTCTCCAACTTGGTGCTTCGTCCCAACGGCGTCGACCCCGACACGATCGGACACGACGGACTGCCCGTGGGAGATGCTCATGACGAGGCAGGCCTGAAGGCCCTGGGTGCCACCATGACGGCCAGCAACGGCTACCAGAACATCCACGGTTGGCAGCTCTATGACACGACGGGCACGACTGAGGACTGGTCATACAACGCCACCGGCGGATTCGGCTACACCTTCGAGATCGGCCCCGACGAGTTCCACCCACCGTTCCCCAAGGTCGTGGACGAATACCTTGGTGCCGGGGAGTTTGCCGGAAAGGGCAATCGGGCCGCCTACCTCTCGGCCCTGGAGAACACCGTGAACACGGCAACGCACTCGGTGATCGCCGGTAAGGCGCCTGCTGGCGCGACGCTGCGCCTGCGGAAGTCGTTCGCGACGCCCACCTGGACCGGCAGCTTCCAGGACACGCTCGACACGACCATGAAGGTCGGTGCCGACGGCAGGTACACGTGGCACGTCAACCCGTCGACGCGTCCGGTGGTGCAGTCCAAGCTGGTCGAGATCACCGAGAGCCAGCCGGTTCGCAGCCAGACCTTCAACGGCGGACCGACGGCGGTCAACCAGCAGGTTGATCATCCGTTCACGATCACCGAGACAGGGATCGACCTGATGCAGGTCAAGCTCGACTGGCCGACGCCGGACGATCTCGACCTCGAGGTCTACCTCAAGAAGGCCGATGGAACGCTGACCCAGGTCGGCTCGTCCGGTAATGCACCCGGTGAGAAGGAGCTGGCCAAGATCGCGGCCCCGGTTCCCGGCGACTACATCCTTCGCGTGATCAACTTCGCGTCGGTCGCTCCGACGTACACGTTGGATGCGACGTTGTTCGACTCGAAGGTGGTCAGCTCATCGGAGGTTCCCGGCCTGATCGAGAACTGGACGATGACCTGCGAGAAGGACGGCAAGATCTTGGAGCAGGTGCCGGTGCTGGTCGATCGTGGCCAGCAGGCCAAGGTCGATCTGAAGACCTGCATCACCAAGGCCAGGATAGGCTGATCACCCAAGCTGGCCGGCAGCCGCCTGGACG
>NZ_JBAVDI010000129.1:0-67756 GCF_049587115.1 Aeromicrobium sp. | reverse complement strand
GGGCCGCTCTGATCAAGCAAACCATCATCGACGGCATCGTGTTTGCCCTGGTGCTGGCAGTCGCGGTCGGCTGGCAGCAGCCCGATCTCCGCCGACACGCCAGCAAGATCGTCGCTTGGGGCGCACTCGGTGTCCTTGGGACAGTTGCCGCCGCCCTGGCGGCGTCGGCCGCGCGCGGCACCTCTCCGCCGGAGCTGTTCGACGCCCTGGTCACCTTCCGGGCGCAGGCCGGTGAAGTGATTCGACAGAACGCGGACGGAGCGACGACCGACAGACTGCTGGTGCTTCTTGCCACCTGGGCGGTGAGCGGCCTCGCGATCATCGCGGCGCTCGCGCTGTGGCACGGGCTGCGCGGACGAGATCCCATCCTGCTTGCGACGCTAGCCGTGATCGGGTTCGTGTCGGCAGCCGCGCTGCTGGGTGGGAGCTACTGGAACCACTACCTCTACCAGCTCGTCCCGGCGTCCGCCCTGGCCGTCGGCCTGCTGGCGAGCCGGGTACGACCACGAATCTTCCGTGCGGTCGCTGCGAGCGTCGTCGTCGCGACCCTGGCAAATTTGGTCTGGACTGTCGCCTCGCCCATGGAGGACGGGGCCGAAGCTGAGGCGCTGGGCACGTGGTTGCAGCGGTCCGGCCGACCCGCCGACACCGCTGTCGTGGCGTACGGTCAGCCCAACGTGCTGGCGGCAGCCGAGATGGCGAGCCCCTATCCGTACCTGTGGAGCCTGCCCGTGCGAACGCTCGACCCTCAGCTGGACACGCTCGCGGCTGTCCTGGACTCCCCCGCGCGCCCAACCTGGTTCGTCGACTGGTCCGGCATCAACTCCTGGGGCATCGATCCATCCGCCGTGGACGCCGCGCTGAGCCGTCATTACCGCAGCGTGGCGACCCTGTGCGGTCGCGCAATATGGCTCGACAGCCGTGCACAGCGCGATCTCTTCAGTCCGGATTCCTGCCCGTGACCACAGACCGGGCGCCGCGAAACTGGCAATGGAGTGGGCCGGCGTTGCTGATCTACGCGATCGCCCTGAGCCTGTGGGTCGTGCTCATCGGCGTGCCGACCGATCCGTTCCAGATGTTCGGCTGGTTGTGGCTGGCCACGATCGCGTGGGACGTGCGCGCTCCTGCGCGCGAGCATCTGCGATTCGTGCGTGACTGGTGGCCGATCTTCGTGGGTCTACTGCTCTATCTCTACAGCCGGGGCCTCTCGGACAACCTGCTCCCGGTGCCCGTGCACTGGACCCTGCCGATCCGCGTCGACACCTGGCTCGGACAAGGACAGCTGCCGACCACCCGGCTGATGGAGTCCTGGTGCGCCGAGCCGTGCTCGAGCTCGTCGGACCCCCGCTGGTACGACGCGATCCTGACCACGGTCTACTTCTCGCACTTCGTCGCCGGTCTGACGATCGCTGTCGTGCTGTGGCTTCGGAGCCGGGCGGCCTGGGTGCCGTGGATGCGTCGCTACCTGGTGATCAACTTCTCAGCACTCGCGATCTACATCGCCTACCCGATGGCGCCACCGTGGCTCGCGGCAAAGAACGGATACCTCTCGCAACCGGTTCCGCGGCTCACCGGGCGCGGCTGGGACGACCTCGGACTGGGAGGTTTCCACGTCGTGCTGGCCGGGGTCGGGAACCCGGTCGCCGCGATGCCGTCGCTGCACGGCGGACTGGCGATGCTCATCGCGGCGTACGGAATCAGTCGACTGCGGAGTCCATGGCGGTGGCTGCTGGCGATCTACCCGCTGGTGATGGGACTCGCCCTGGTCTATGACGGCGAGCACTACGTCATCGACATCCTGGCCGGATGGCTCCTCGCCGCCGCCGTGATGGCTGGCTGCTCGTGGTGGGAGAAACGCACAGAGCCAGGTCATCGGGAGAAGATCAGCAGTGCGGCCGCGGCACCGACGTCGACGTCCCGGTGATGCCGGTCCGGCTCTGGTGGTGCTGTTCTATCCGCCGACCGCCGCCGGTCCGTCACCGCGACGGATGTCGATGATGTGGCCGGTCTGATTGGCCAGCAGGACGTCGAGAGACTGCCGGGCGACCTCGATCGAGGTCAGCAGGGTTCCCTCGGGCTCCTCGCCGAACGCCTTCGTGCGCATTGGAGTTCCGGTCCGTTCGGGATTCACGCAGTTGACCCGGACCTCCCCGGCCCATTCGTCGGCCAGTGCCTGGGTCAGGTTGACCACCGCCGCCTTGGCCGAGGAGTACAGGGAGTAGCCGCCACGCCCGCGGGTGTACGACGACGAGGTGAACAGAAGCAGCGATCCCGACGAGCGGGCCAGGTGCGGGTAGAACTCCTGCGCGATGAAGATCGGCGCGAGATAGTTGATCTCGGTCGCAGCGAAGATCGTCTCCTCAGAGGTCTCGGCAAGATCCTCGATCACCAGGACCCCGGCGGTGTTGACGACGAAGTCGATCGAGCTGTTCTCCTCGAGCACGGCGGCGGCGGCAGCGGCGATGTCCTCGCGGCGGTCGACATGCGTGTTGGTGGAGGAACGCGAGAACGAGTGGACCGTGGCCCCGAATCCGCGGGCAAGCTCGGCAATGTCACCCCCGATGCCGTACGAGCCGCCGAACACGACCATCGTCTTGCCGGCCAGTGCAGCTCGGTACTGCTCATCGTTGAGCTGATCGGGCGTGTCGGCCGAGTGCAGCTGGAAGAGCTTGTCGGCGATGTAGACGTCGATCGGCTCGGTGACCTTCATGTTCCGCTCGTGCCCCGCGACGACGGCGATCGGGACGTCGGGGAGGTAGCGCAGCACCACCGTGCAGTCGTCGGTCGCGGTGAAGTCCGGATCCTTCCACGCACGCTCGTAGGCCTCGCGGATCACGGACAGTCGAAATGCCTGCGGGGTCTGTCCGCGCCGGAGCAGATGTCGCGGGAGGACGTCGGCGATCGTCTCGGTCTCACCGTCGGGCGCGTCGTGGACCTGGACGATGGTGTCGGCCGACGGGATCGCCGTGTCGACCGCACGGTGGGTGGCCAGAGCCGCCACCACGTCGCTGATGATGGTCTGGGACACCAGAGGGCGCACGGCGTCGTGGAAGAGGACGTTGCACTCCTCGGTGCCCAGTGCGTCCAGAGCGCGGCTCGTGGACTCGTTGCGCGTTTCGCCGCCCTCGACGATCTGCGTGACCTTCCCGTATCCGCCGTTCTGCACGATTGCCCGGACCGGGTCGAGGTGACCCGGCGTCATCAGGACCACGATCTCGTCAATCAGCGGGGATGCCTGGAAGGTTGCGATGGTGTGCTCGATGATCGTCTTTCCGGCGATCTTGATGAGCTGCTTGGGGATCGACAGGCCCACCCGGGTGCCGGTTCCACCAGCCAGGACGACGGCAACGTTGCGGAGATCAGTCACCCGATGAGGTTACCGGTCCCACGGCATCAGGAGGTGCCCGGTCGCATGACGGCGGGCTCGGACTGCTGAGACTTCCAGACCTTGAAGTCCTCCTCCGTCGCCCCGCGACGCCAGTACGCGGACACCGACACGTCCTCCCTGGCCACGCCGCGCTCGTTCAGGACGTACGGTCGTACGCTCTTGAGCAAGGCCGACTCCCCGTGGACGAACGCTTGGCAGCGACCGTCGCGCCACTCCCACGCTCTCAAAGCCTCATCGAGCAGCGTCGTGGTACCGGCTGCCGCTCCACCCCGATGCAGCCAGTGGATTTCCAGGTCGGCTGCGGTAGGCAGGTCGACCTGGTGCGCAGCGTCGTCGACCTCGACGAATGCCACCGCCGAGGCGCCCGGCTGCAGCGCCGCCAGCGCGGACGAGATGGCCGCCAGGCCCGCCTCGTCGCCGACGAACAAGTGCCAGTCGACGGACGGGTCTGGGGCGTAGGCACCGCTGGGCCCACGCAGGTGCATGACGTCTCCCGGCTCGGCGCGCTCGGCCCACGGACCCGCAAATCCCTCGCCACCATGCACCACGAAGTCGATCGCCAGCTCGCGAGCCACTGGGTCGACCCAACGGACGGTGTAGGTCCGAAGCACCGGCCACGCCTCCGGTGGCATCGTCTCGCGCACCTCAGCCAGATCCAACGGCTCCGAATAAGTGAAGCCGTCGGCCAGAAACACCAGCTTGACGTACTTGTCGGTGAACGCGTTGTCCCGTCCGTTGAAGTCATCGAAGCCGGAACCACCGAACACGATCCGGCGAATCGACGGGGTCAGGATCTCGGTGCGGAGCACGGTCATTCGGGCGGGACGGGTCTTGCTCACGTGTGTAGCCTACTGGCGTGACCCACGGCATAGACATGACCCAGTTCGACCCCGAGATCCGCGTCCAGGACGACCTGTTCCGGCATGTCAACGGCCCTTGGCTCCGCAGTGCGGAGATCAAGCCCGACCGGGCCACGGCCGGCACGTTCGTGACATTGGTCGACGAGGCCGAGGCCACGGTGCGCGCGATCATCGAGGCCGCCCTCGAGGCGCCGGCGGACGACGAGCAGCGAAAGATCGGCGACCTGTACGCCAGCTTCATGGACGAGGACCGCATCGAGGCGTTGGGCGCGACACCGCTGGATGCAGAGCTGGCCCAGGTCGACGCGATCACGGACATCCCGAGCTTCGTCGCGACCCTCGGCAGCCTGGACCGGCAGGGTGTCGGGAGCGTCTTCGGGATGTACATCGGACCCGACCGAGGCCAGCCCGATCGCTATGTGACCCACCTCGGGCAGGGAGGCATCGGCCTTCCCGACGAGGCGTACTACCGCGACGAGGAGTCTGCCGGGATCCGCAAGGCGTACGTCGAGCACCTCGCCAAGATGCTGGATCTCGCGGGCCTCGACGACGCCCCCGGTCGCGCCCGACGCATCATGGATCTGGAGACCCGAATCGCCGCGTTCCACTGGGACCGGGTCGAATCACGCGATGCGCAGAAGACCTACAACCTGCTTGCCTTGGAGGGGCTGCAGGACCTCGCCCCGTCATTCGACTGGCCCGCGTGGTCAGCGGGAGCGCAGATTCCCGCGCCGGTCATCGCCGAGATCGTCGTGGCCCAGCCTTCCTACCTCGAAGGGCTCGAGACGCTGCTGGTCCCGGCCGAGCTCGCTGCCTGGAAGGACTGGCTGCGCTGGCAGGTCGTCCACAGCGCCTCGCCCTATCTCTCCTCGGAGTTCGTGACCGCGAACTTCGAGTTCTACGGCCGAACGCTGAGCGGCACCGATGAGCTGCGTCCCCGCTGGAAGCGCGCCGTTGGCTTCGTCGAAGCCTCGGTCGGCGAGGCTGTCGGCCGGATCTACGTCCGCACGGAGTTCCCCCCGACCTCCAAGGCGCGGATGACCGAGCTCATCGACAACCTGCTCGAGGCATATCGGCAGAGCATCTCGGAGCTGAACTGGATGAGCGACGAGACCAAGCAGCAGGCCCACGACAAGCTGGACACGTTCAACCCCAAGATCGGCCACCCCGAGGAGTTCCGCGACTACAGCGCGCTGCAGACCGCGCCAGACGACCTGCTGGGAAATGCCCGACGCGCGATCGCCGTCGCGACGGATCGTGAGCTGGCCAAGATCGGCTCACCGATCGACCGCGCCGAGTGGTACATGACTCCGCAGACCGTCAACGCCTACTACAACCCCACGATGAACGAGATTGTCTTCCCGGCAGCCATCCTGCAGCCGCCATTCTTCCACGCTGATGCCGACGACGCGGTCAACTACGGCGCGATCGGAGCCGTGATCGGCCACGAGATCGGTCACGGCTTCGACGACCAGGGCTCGCAGTACGACGGCACCGGCGAGCTGCGGAACTGGTGGACCGACGACGACCGCTCCTCGTTCGAAGAGCTGACCTCGGCGCTGATCGCCCAGTATGACGCACTGACCCCGGACGGAGCCGAGGGCCGCACCGTCAACGGCTCGTTGACCATCGGCGAGAACATCGGCGACCTCGGCGGCCTCGGCATCGCCTATCGCGCGTTCCGCCTGACTCAACCCGACGACACGCAGATCGACGGACTCACCCCGGATCAGCGGTTCTTCATCTCGTGGGCCCAGGCTTGGCAGTCGAAGGTACGTCCCGCCGAAACCGTGCGGCGGCTCACGATCGATCCCCACTCCCCTCCGGAGTTCCGGTGCAACCAGGTCGTGCGCAACCTCCCGGCGTTCTACGCCGCATTCGACGTCACGTCCAACGACGAGCTGTGGCTCGACGAGTCCCAGCGCGTCAGCATCTGGGCCTGACGAGGTCGGGATTCTGCGCGCAAACCGCTAGATTTCACGGATGAGCCAGTTGTACGTGTCCCAGTTGTGCGTGGAGCGGTCGTGAGCGTCGCGGTCCGGGCTGCCGATCCGGTTCAGCGGCGCATCCTGCGGGTGCTCGTCCTGGCACAGGTCGTCGGCGGGATCGGCAACGGCGCAGGGATCGCGGTCGGCGCTTTGCTGATCAAGGACGTCAGCGGCTCGTCGGGCTGGGCTGGCATGGGCGTGGTGATGCTGACTCTCGGCGCTGCGGCCTTCACGATCCCGCTGTCGTCGATCGCGGCCCGCTCAGGACGTCGGCCCGCCCTCACATTGGGCTGGCTCAGCGGCGCAGCGGGAGCCGCCGTCGTGATCGTCGGTGCCGAGATCGAGTCCCTCACGATCATATTGCTGGGACTCGTGTTGTTCGGCGCGAGCACGGCGGCGAACTTGCAGTCCCGGTTCGCTGCGGTCGACCGCGCCGCTCCGGGCCAGATCGGCCGCTCACTGTCCATCGTCGTCTGGTCCACGACGATCGGCGCCGTTGCAGGGCCCAATCTGACCGGACCCGGTGCAGCGCTGTCCAGACAGCTCGGTCTGCCCGATCTGGCCGGACCGGTCCTGTTCTCTGCGGGCGGATTCGCCGCCGCAGGGCTGCTCACGGCCATACTCCTGCGACCCGATCCGCTGATCCACCGCGCCGATGCCACCGGAGCGCCGCGCGGGATCCGCGCAGCGCTCCCCCACCTGCACGGCCAGACATTCACTGCGGTGTGGACGATCGGATCGTCGCACGCAGTCATGGTCGCGGTGATGGCACTGACCTCCGTGCACATGCAGGACCACGGGTCGGCACTCTCGATCATCGGTCTGACCATCAGCCTTCACATCGCCGGCATGTTTGCGCTCTCCCCGGTGATGGGGTGGCTCACCGACGCCTGGGGCATGGACCAGACCATCCTGCTGGGCCAGGCGATGTTGCTGGTGGCCGTCGCCATCGCCGGCACGTCCGGGCGCTCGGACGTGCAGATCACCGCAGGCCTCGTCCTGCTGGGAGTCGGCTGGTCCGCGTCGGTCATCGCCGGAGCGGCCAAGCTCACCGCATCGCTGACGCCCGAACATCGGCCGGTCGTGCAGGGCTTCTCCGACCTGGTGATGAATCTCGCCGGTGCGCTCGGAGGGCTGCTTGCCGGAATCGTGGTCGCGATCAGCGGGTTCGGCACCCTCAACGCCGCCGCAGCCGTGCTCACCGCGCCGGTCATCGTACTGGTGCTGTCCGGTCGCCGGGTGGCGGGCGGGGTCGTCTAGCGGCGCAGGCCAGCGGGAAGCCGTTCCACCAGTGGATCGGCAACGTCCCAGAACAGGTCGGCCACCGGTTGCATCCGCACGCGGATCCACTTGTCGAACAGCACGAACGTCGAGGTGCTCACGAAGATCGCATCGAAGGCGATCATCGACAACGAGAACCACGGCAGGGCCATCAGCACCGCGATCGCAAGGTGAAACATGATCGCGCAGAAGATGGCGATCCGCCGGGCCACCGGGTGCAGCAGCGCAAAGGCGAAGCCGATCTGCACCAGCACGGCGGCATACGTCGACAGTCCCACGATCACACCGACGTGCGTGAACAGATCCGTGAGGAACGGGAACGGCTTGTACTCCTGCAGCTGAAGCGGGTAATAGAGCGCGGTTCCGTGCTGCCACAGCGCGCCCTGCACCTTGAACAGGCCCGCGGAGAAGTAGATGATGATGACCTGCCAGGCGAGGGCGATCAGGACGACGTTGTGCAGCCCGTTGGTCAGCCAACGCGGCAACACCTGCTGGCTGTTCCACAGGTTCTTGCCCAAAGCGACCAAATTGACCCGCCCACCCTCGCCGCCGACGGGTATGACGTCCGTAGCTGCGCGGCGTCGGGCGTCCAGGGACCAGTACTCGCTGGTGTGCATGAACATCAGCAGGAGGAGTCCGACCCGCAGGATGTTGTCACCCTGGTCCCCGAGCACCGGAATCCGCTCAATGATGGAGATGTGCCCGATCAACATCAACGGGCCGATGAATCGGGTGTGCCACCCGAGGATGAACAGTACCGCCAAGATCATGACGAAGAGGTAGTAGAACAAGAACGTGGTGTTGCCGAGGTGATCGACGAGCTTCGGCTGCCAGTAGAGTCCCCGGTCCTGCAGCGGCTTGTTCCACACCGAGGCCTGCCCAAAGAGCAGATTACGGACCCGGAAGTTGGTGGTCAGGATGCCCAAGACTGAACAGCCAGCGAGGATCCGGGCCAATGACGCACCGTAGAGGGAGCGCTTGTCAGTCAGGAGCCACGACTCGAAGCTGTCATACCAGTCGTTGATCAGGTCGAGGCCGCGTGAGGCGACGGACCGTGAGGGGGCCTCGGAGTCAACAGGATCGGGCGCGATGGCCTGCTCGGTCGTCATCAGCTGCCGCCCTTCGTCGCTGACTCTTCTGGGGCTTTGCGCACATAACCGTCGAACGCGGCCTGGGCGTCGGCGTTGCCGGGGATCGCCTTGCGCACACCGATGTCGTAGTAGGTGAACGGCACATCCTTGAAGTCGATGTCGTTGCGCTTGCTGTAGTTCGGAACCGAACGATGACCGACCTTGAACTCCACGGCCGTCACCCCTTTGCCCCAACGGGCCGTGGCATACATCGTCCCGAATCGAGTCAGCATCTCGTCGTTGTCGAGATAGGAACCGATGTTGATCTGACCGGCCAGCCCCTTGGTGTTGTCCGCAAGCAACATCTTCTTGAGCTCGGTTCGCGGTGTCGTGATGAAGCTGGCTCCGATGACGGTTCGCTGCTGCGGACTGAACTGCGCCACGCTTGAGTTGATGTTTCCGCCCAGACGGCGGGTCGCGGAATGGATCCGCGCCGGGTTCACCAGATACTTGATCCGCTGGTCTTCATCGGCAGTCACGTCGTACCAGTTGGTCACGCGGCCGGTCTTGCTGCCGGGCTCGCCAATGTACGCCCGGACCTTCACGTTCTCACCGCCACGACGGGGCGTGGGCGCAAACACCGACCACGACTGCTCGAACGGGAGGATGCCGTTGTTGATGTAGCTCATCAGGTTCTGACCACCGACCGCATCACGGAACGGATTGGCCGGCATGACCCACACCGTCACCAGGAAGGTGTGGATGGCGAACATCACGCCGATGCCCACGACTACCAGCTTGCGGCCGGTCGAGGGGATCGCCGTCGCGTGGGGTGAAGCGTTCGGCTGTTCCACTGTCATGCGTCCTTACGTCGAAGACGCTGTCCGTGACCCCGCCAACGCGGGGCCACGGACAGCGTCCGATGGTTCGTCGAGACTCGTGACTCAGGCCTGCTGGCGACGACCAGCGCCAACCACGACCGCACCGCCAGTGGCGAGGAGCAAGCCACCCGCGACGAGCAGTCCGAGGTTCGAGCCGCCGGTGTCAGGCAGTGCCGCGTCTTCATCACAATCAGCCGAAGCAGTCCGGAACTGCGTCGTGCTCAGCTGGCTTGCCGTGCCGGCTCCGGTCACACCGGTCGTCAGGGCACCATCAACAACCCCGGCCACAGCGACCGCGTCGATGTCGGTGTTACCGGTGACCGCGTTGGTGCTGGCGACAGCATCCACGTCGAGAGCGGCCAATGCCTGTCCGTCGGTGGTCGTGCCGGTCGCGGCCAGACCTGCGACTGCAGTCGAGTTGGTCGAGGCCACGGCGTCGATGTCCAGGTTGGCCGTGACCAGCAGACCGTCGGTGGTCGTGCCGGTCGCGATGGTGCCGTCGACAGCCACATCGACTGCGGTCGAGTTGGTCGCGGCAACTGCGTCGACGGCGTCCAGACAGACGGCCAGCGTGCCATCGGTCGTGGTGCCGGTCGCGATGATCCCGTCGACTGCGGTCGAGTTGGTCGCGGCGACTGCGTCGATGTCCAGACCGACGGCCAGCGTGCCATCGGTCGTGGTGCCGGTCGCGATGATGCCGTCGACAGCGGTTGAGTTGGTCGCGGACACGGCGTCGATGTCCGTGTTCGCCGTGACCAGCAGACCGTCGGTGTTCGTGCCGGTGGTCAGCACGCCAGCAGTGTCAATCGCGTTGGGCGAGGAGACTGCGACGCCGTCAACCGAGAGGACGAGCTGTCCGTCGATGCTGTCGACGGCAGTGTTCGCGTCGGCATTCGTGCTCGCATCTGCATTCGTGTTCGCATCTGCATTGGTGTCAGCATCTGCATTGGTGTCAGCGCTGGTGTCGTCGATGCAGTTGGTGGCCGTCACGAAACCGGTGGCCGGCGCGGCGGATGCGCCACCGGCGAAGCCGATCGTCGAGGCGGAAGCCAGAACCAAGGTTCCGAGTGCCATGGTGGCTTTGCGGATTTTCATTGAATTCCTCGTCAAGATCTGCGAATCATGGGAGTACGCGTCTACGGACTGGCACGGCTGTCCACGACGTGTGGGACGAAAAAAAGTTACCACACTTGCGTCGCGATGCTGTTACCACTCCAAACAGCGGTCCTGAAGGTGTGTATTGCTGTCTCTATGACAACGATTCGGGTGCGATCGCGTTATGGCGCCGCGACTACTGATTCGACCTGCTTCTGCGTCTGCGCCTGGATCCCTGCCTCATACTCAGTCAACCGCCGCATCAGTGCAGCCGGCCGATCGCCCAGGCGGAAGAAGAACGGCTGACCCTCGTCAATCTTGTCGGCGCCCTTCTCGGTCATCGCTACGGCGTCATCGGCATACGTCGTCAGGTCGAGCCGGAGCAGATCCGCTCCCCGCGGGACCGGCTGCTTCTTCAGCCGGGTCCGGGCCTTTCGGAAGGCAGGGAGAACCAGCTCACGCAGTGGCGCTCCCGAGAATATGGGTGTGTCGCCCAGAAGCTTGCCGGGCTGCAGACCGGCAAGCTTCTTTCCTGCAGCAATGAATTTGGAGTCTGGAATCGCCTTCAACCGCAAGTACTTCTCGAGGCCGTCCAACGCTGCCAGCGTCGCGGCCCGTCTCGCCCCGGCAGTTGCGTACTTGCTGCTGTGCTCACGTCCGTACGCCGTCGTGCCCTCTGTCGAGATGCGCGGGGCCGTGGACACGCCTTTCGACGCCACCTTCAGCAGAGCTGGGTAGCCATCCTGATCGGCATCGTGCTGTTGCTGAACCGCGTCTGCCGCCGTGGAGACGTGCCGCCGCAGTGCAGCGTCGAACTGCTCGGCCACCCGATCAGCGGTCTGGATCTGCCGTCGCTCCTCAGGTGACTTCGCCACCACAGCAGCTGTACCGGTGAAGAAAAGCCCAGTCGTCACGGTGCCGATCAGGGCCGCGCGAAAACGGGACGTCATGCCCCTAGTGTGCTGTGGCCCGAGAGGAGGGCAAACGCGAGGGTCTTCCAGACACCCCGGTCATCTCGAGTTGTCGCAGGTCACCGGGCCATCTGGGGGCTCGCGCGACGTCAGGTAGCGGTTGACGGCACGGTCGACACACGCATTGCCGATCCCGTACCCGGTGTGCCCATCACCTTTGCGCTTCACGAGGATCCCGGAGTCAAGGTCCGAGGCGAGCGACTTCGCCCACGCGTAGGGCGTCGCTGGATCACGCGTCGACCCGATCACCATGATCGGCGAAGCGCCCGCTCCGGTCACCGGTTGCTGCGGATGATCCGACGATGCTGGCCACCCTCGGCACTCCGCTGCCGACCAGGCCATCACACCGCCGAAGACCGCTGATGCATCCCGGTAGGCCGGGAGCAGATCCCGGATCTCGCTGTCGGTCGGAGCCTCGGGATAGTCCAGGCAGCGAACCGCGAAGAAGGCCTGCGCGGCATTGCTTCGGTACGTGCCATCCTCCCGGCGGCCGTAGTACTGGTCACTCAGCCTGAGCAGGATGCTTCCGTCGCCGAACGAGGCGCGCACGAGGCCCGTCGTCAACACGCTCCAGCTGTCCGGGTCGTACATCGCGTAGGCGATGGCGTAGACCGCCATTCCTTCGGTCAGTCTTCGATCGAACCGGGTCTTGATCGGAGTCTCCTCCAACGAGCTCAGCAGCGAGACGATCATCGCGCTGGCTTCTTTCGGCGTCGTGCCGAGGGGACAGCTCCCTGCGTCGAAGCAGTCCGCGACGTAGGCATCCAGTGAGCGCTGGAAGGACTTGGCCTGGGCGAGGCCCTGGCGCTCCTTGGTCAGTGAGGGATCAACGGCACCGTCGAGGATCATCGCGCCGGTGTGGCGAGGGAAGAGCTCGGCGTACGTCGCGCCGATCTGCGTGCCGTACGAAGCGCCGTAGTAGTCCAGCGTCTGCTGGCCCATCAGCGCGCGCAGTACGTCCAGGTCCCGAGCGACCTCGTCCGTGGACACATGGGCGCTGATCGCGCCGGAGGACTTGACGCAGGCCTTGCCCAGGGAGGCGAAGCCACGATGCAACGCGGCTGCCTCCTTCGGAGTGGCGGGATCGGGATCCAGTGCAACAACCTTGTCGAAGGCGCGATCGGACAGACACTTCAGTGGCTTGCTCCGGCCCACTCCGCGAGGATCGAACCCGATGATGTCCCGTTTTGTGAGGATCGCGTCCGACGTGAGCGACGCGAACGAGTCGACGTAGTCGACGCCGGACCCCCCCGGTCCCCCAGGGTTGATGAACACAGCGCCGTCGGACTTGTCCGCAGCTGGACGGAGCTTGACCCGAAGGCGAATGGTGGGCCCGGCGGGTTGGTCATAGCTCAGCGGGACCCGGACCCAGGTGCACAGCGCTCCGGCGCACTGCTTCCACGCCACGTCCTGACGGTAGAAACGTTCCAGACCGGCAGGCCCCCGCTCGCCGGTGGCGACTGGGTACCGGTTCTCCGCAGAACGAACCCCGCCGACGAATGCCGCCAGCGCGAGGGTCCCGATCATCATCGCGGCGATACCGATGCTGATGCGGGCTAGCACCTGGGATCAGACCTTCCGAGAGACGACGAGGAGCGGCCTCCAGCGTAGGCGGTGACCGCACACTCAGGGCCGACGCTGCGATGTCGGGCTCGGACGCAGCGAAGCGGGGGTCCGGCCGAAGTCCGGCCGAACCCCCGCTGTCTGTGGAGCATAGGAGATTCGAACTCCTGACCTCTTCCATGCCATGGAAGCGCGCTACCAACTGCGCCAATGCCCCGCTGCCCGTGTTCACTGGGCCTCGTCAATGTTAGCCGTTGACCGCACTCTTGCCCAAACCGGGTCACTCGTCGTCCGACATCACTGGCTCTGGCAAGGTCCCCGCGTTCCACTCCGTGAGCCGCCACCTCGACCAGTCCCGGTGACGGGAGTTCTCGAGCACCGACCACGAGCAGTTGCCAAGCCCGCCGAACAGACCCCAGTGCACCTCGGGGATGCCCAGGAAGACGCAAGCCCCAGTCCGGAGGACCGCACCGTGCGCCACGACGACCAGCACCCCACCGGCAGGCAGGTCCTCGAGCAGTTCGTGCAGCGCCGCTGCGAATCGTTCTCCGGCCTGGCGATGCGTCTCGCTGCCCGGGATGCCTGTCTCGTCGCCCGAGGTCCAGGCTTTCATCCCCTCGGGATACTGCGCCCAGGCCTCCTGCCAGGTCAACCCTTCGCGTGCACCGAAGTTGAGCTCCCGCAACCGGGGATCGAGCTCGACGCGCGTGCCCGTCACCTCGCCGAGGGCGCGAGCCGTGTCGGCGGCACGCAGCAGATCGGAGCTGACGATGCGATGCGGTGCGAGCGTGGCCAACCTGGCCGCAGCCGACCGCGCCTGAGCCAGGCCCACCTCGTCGAGCGGGATGTCGCTCTGGCCCTGCACCCGACCTGCCACGTTCCACTCCGTGCGGCCGTGGCGCCAGAGCACGACCTGGCGGGTGCTCATGTCAGGGAGATCGCCGGGCAGTCGCTCCACAGCCGTTCCAGCGCATAGAAGACCCGCTCGTCCTGGTGCTGGACGTGCACGACGATGTCGGCGAAGTCGAGCAGGACCCACCGGCCCTCGCGCTCGCCCTCCCGGCGCACTGCCTTGGCGCCCAGCGAGATCATTCGCTCCTCGACGGCGTCCTGCACAGCGCGAACCTGCCGTGGACTGGATGCCGAGCACAGCAGGAAGACATCGGTGAGCGCCAGCTGCTCGGAGACGTCGAAGGCGATGATGTCCTGCGCCAGTCTGTCCTCGGCGGCCGCGGCTGCGGCCCTGGTCAACTCGACTGCGCGGTCGGTGGCGCTCATGGGACCTTCCGGTAGAGCTCATGTTTGGCGATGTACTGCACCACGCCGTCCGGGACGAGGTACCAGACTGGTTCACCGCGCTCGACGCGGATGCGGCAGTCAGTCGACGATATCGCCAGGGCGGGGATCTCCACGAGTGTGATGCGATCCCGGGGAAGTCCTTCGAGCGTCTCTTCGTTGAGCTCGTGGCCGGGGCGGGTGCACCCGACGAAGTGCGCTCGGGTGAACAGCTCCTCGTGGTCCTGCCAGGTGAGCAGCGCAGCCATCGCGTCGGCGCCGGTGATGAAGTACAGGTCGGCGTCCGGGTGCTGGGTGGAGAGATCGCGCAGGGTGTCGATCGTGTACGTCGGCCCTTGCCGGTCGATGTCGACCCGGCTCACCTCGAAGCGGGGGTTGGCCGCGGTGGCAATGACGGTCATCAGATAACGGTGCTCGGCCGGTGACACGTCGCGATCGGCCTTCTGCCACGGCTCGCCGGTGGGGACGAAGACGACTTCGTCCAGGTCGAACCAGGACTGGACCTCACTGGCCGCCACCAGGTGACCGTGGTGGATCGGGTCGAACGTGCCGCCCATGACGCCGACGCGTCGGCGACCGCCGTCGGCGCGTTCAGGCCGCTGGTGCTCGCTCACGCGGGTCAGGAGTGCTCGCGGCCCTTGCCGAAGGACAGCAGGCCCAGCATCAGGACCACCAGGATCACCAACGCGATGGCACCGACGGCGTAGGGATCGATACCGATGTCGCGAAGGGGCTCTTCGGCCGCCACGAGGTTCGAGAACATGGCAGCAATCTATCAGCGCACGTGGCCGTCGCCGACAACGACGTACGTGGTGGTCGTCATCTCCGTCAGGCCCATCGGTCCACGAGCATGGAGCTTTTGCGTCGAGATGCCGATCTCGGCACCGAACCCGAACTCGGCACCGTCGGTGAATCGGGTCGAAGCGTTGACCATGACCGCGGCGGAGTCCACGCCCGTCGTGAACTGGGACGACGCCGCCAGCGATGTAGTGACGATCGCCTCGGTGTGGCCTGACGAGAACCTGCGGATGTGCGCGACGGCCTCGTCGATCGAGTCGACGACCCTGGCCGAGATGTCCAGCGAGAGGTACTCGGTCGCGTCGTCGTCGTCGGTGACCGGCACGATGTCGGCATCGACGGCGCAGAAGGCCTCGTCGCCATGGATCGTGACATCGGCGGCCTGCAAGACGGCGATGACGCGAGGCAGGAAGACATCGGCGACTGCCTTGTGCACGAGCAGCGACTCAGCAGCGTTGCAGACGCTGGTGCGCTGTGTCTTGGAGTTGACGACGATGTCAAGCGCCATCTCCAGATCAGCCTCGGCATCGACATAGACGTGGCAGTTGCCGACCCCGGTCTCGATGACCGGGACGGTGGACTCCTCGACCACGGCTCGGATCAGCCCAGCTCCGCCGCGGGGGATCACCAGGTCGACCAGCCCCCGGGCCTGCATCAGGTGCGTCGCAGATGACCGATCACCAGCCGGGATCTGCTGGATCGCATCGGCCGGGAGGCCGGCCGTGACCAGCGCTGCTCGCATGCACTCGATGATGGCGGCGTTGGACCGGGCCGCGGACGATGACCCGCGCAACAGGACCGAGCTGCCGGCCTTGAGGCAGATCGCGGCAGCGTCGGCCGTGACGTTCGGGCGACCCTCGTAGATCATTCCGATGACGCCCATCGGCACACGAATCTGCTGCATCCGCAGGCCGTTGGGCAGGGTCGAACCTCGCACCACCTCACCGACCGGGTCGGGCAGCGCGGCGATGTCGCGCACTCCCTCAGCGAACGATGCCACCCGGCCCGGATCGAGGCGCAGCCGGTCGATGACGTTGGCTCCGGTCCCTGTTTCACGCGCCTCCGCGACGTCGAGGTCATTGGCGGCAACGATCGCTGAGGTGCCGTGCAGGAGGGCGTCGGCGATGGCGTGCAGCGCGGCGTCCTTCTGCGCCCGGGTGGCGACAGCGAGCGAGCTGGCTGCGATGCGGGCACGCCGAGCGGCGTCGTGGACCTGTTCCTTCATGGCCCCGATCCTAGTTCGCGGCTCACCGCGGCCGGCGGTCAACCGGTTGGACTGCTACCGGAGTACCCCTGGGGTCCTCAGAACACCATCATGTCGTCGCGGTGGACGACCTCACGCTCGTACTCCGAGCCCAGCTCGGCGGCAAGGTCACGAGTGGACCGGCCGAGCAGGCCGGGCAGCTCCGTGCTGTCGTAGTTCACCATGCCGCGCGCGATCACGCTGCCGTCCGGACCGACGAGGTCGACCGGATCGCCCGCGACGAACGTGCCACTCACTCCCGTGACACCGGCGGGCAGCAACGATGCCTTGCGGACGACCAGGGCACGCACGGCTCCGTCGTCCAGGTGCACCGATCCCTTCGTGTCACTGGCATGCGCGAGCCACAGCAGCCGGGTGGGGCGCCGGCGCCCCGTGGGGTGGAACCGGGTGCCGGTCGCTGCGCCCTCCAGTGCGGTGGCTACCTGCGGCGTGGAGGTCAGGACGACCGGGATTCCCGCGCCGGTGGCGATCCGTGCCGCCTCGACCTTGGTCACCATGCCGCCCGTGCCGATCGAGGAGGTGCTGGGTCGAACGATGTCCAGGCCGGCGATGTCGTCCTCGCCATGTACGTCCGTCACTATTCGGGCACCCGCACGGCGCGGATCACCGTCGTAGAGCCCGTCGACGTCGGACAGCAGCACCAGGCGATCCGCGTGGACCAGGTGCGAGACCAGCGCCGCGAGACGGTCGTTGTCGCCGAAACGGATCTCGCTGGTCGCGACCGTGTCGTTCTCGTTGACGATCGGGACCACGCCGAGCTCCAGAAGTCGGGCGAAGGTCTGGTACGCGTTGCGGTAGTGACTGCGGCGAGTCACGTCGTCCGCCGTCAGCAGCACCTGACCGACCACGAGACCATGGCTGGCGAAGCGTTCGGCGTAGCGTCCGATCAGGGCTCCCTGACCCACGCTGGCGGCCGCCTGCTGCGTCGCCAGGTCGCGGGGTCGCCGCTGTAGGCCCAGTGGGGCAAGACCCGCTGAGATCGCGCCCGAGCTGACCAGGACGATCTCGTCGCCTCGGCCGCGGGCCGCGGCGAGGGCGTCAACCAGGCCGTCGACCAGATCACCGTCGAGGCCCCCAGCCGCCGAGGTCAGGGACGACGAGCCGACCTTGACAACGATGCGCGCCATCAGCGCGGGTCCTCGTCGCCGAGGTCACCATCCGTCGGACCATCGGTGGACTCGGGGTCTCCTTCAGGGAATGACCAGTCGGGGTCGCGTTCGTCTCCGCGTGCCTCGCGACGCTCGGCCTCGAACGCCCGGCGAGCAGCCAGCTCCTCACGCCGCTGCACGTTGGTGCGCCGATCCGACTGGTCGATGCGCAGATCCTCGCCTCGCCGGCCAAGCACCTCGGCACCCGCCATGATCTGCGGGTCGAAGTCGAACACGACCGCGTTGCCCTCTTCGCCGATGACGACGTCGTCACCCGCCGAGGCGCCGAGCTTGAGCAGCTCGTCCTCGACGCCGAGTCGGTTGAGTCGATCGGCGAGGAAGCCGACTGCCTCGTCATTGCTGAAGTCGGTCTGCCGCACCCAGCGCTTGGGCTTGTCACCACGAACGATCCACTGGCCCTCGTGCTCGGTGATCGTGAACTCCCGACCCACGCCGGCCTCCGCCTTGGGACGCAGCACGATCCGAGTCACCTCTGCGACGGGTGTCGCGGCCCGTCGCGCGGCGACGATCGCAGCCATCGCGAACGACAGCTCACGCAGTCCTGCGTGGCTGGCGGCCGAGACATCAAAGACATCGAGGCCGCGCGCCTCGAGGTCGGCGCGGACGAATCCGGCGATCTCGAGTGCGTCAGGCACATCGGTCTTGTTCAGCGCCACGAGTCGTGGTCGGTCCTCGAGCCCGCCATACGCCGCGAGCTCTCGCTCGATCACGTCCAGATCGGTCAGCGGGTCGCGTCCAGGATCGACGGTCGCGCAGTCGATGACGTGGACGAGCGCGGCGCAGCGCTCGACGTGGCGCAGGAAGTCGTGGCCCAGCCCGCGGCCCTCGCTGGCACCCTCGATCAGACCGGGGACGTCCGCGACCGTGAAGGTCGTCGAACCCGCGGTGACGACACCGAGATTGGGCACCAGTGTCGTGAACGGGTAGTCCGCAATCTTCGGCCGCGCGCGCGAGAGAGCGGCGATGAGGCTGGACTTGCCGGCACTGGGGAAGCCGACCAGCCCGATGTCGGCCACGACCTTGAGCTCGAGCGTGAAGGTCAGCTCGTCGCCGGGCTCACCCTTCAGCGCGAAGCCCGGGGCCTTGCGCTTGGAGGAGGCGAGGGCGGAGTTGCCCAGCCCGCCCCGGCCGCCAGCTGCGATCACGAGCTCGGTTCCGGGACCGGTCAGATCGGCCAGCACCTCGCCCTGCTCGTCGCGCACGACCGTGCCGTCAGGAACACGCAGGACCAGGTCCTCGCCGTTGCTGCCGCTGCGGTTGTTGCCGGCACCCGGTGCACCGCTGGTCGCCCGACGGTGGGGTTCGTGGTGATAGTCGACGAGGGTCGTGACGTCAGCGCCTACCCGGAGGATGACGTCGCCGCCGTGACCGCCGTTGCCGCCGTCCGGGCCGCCGAGCGGCTTGAACTTCTCGCGGTGCACGGAGGAGACGCCGTCGCCGCCAGAACCACCAGAGACGTGGAGCGTGACCTTGTCGACAAAGCTGGGGACAGCCACCGGCCGCTCCTTTCGTGGGGCCCTCAGGGCCGAAAACGGGACGAAGGGGCAGTCCGCAAGCTGCGGACCGCCCCTTCGAGAAGAATGTTCGCCGTACTACTCCGCCGGAACGCCGGGGAGGATGTTGACGACCTTGCGACCACGACGCCGACCGAACTCGACCGAGCCGGCCGACAACGCGAAGAGCGTGTCGTCCCCACCGCGGCCAACGTTCGTGCCCGGGTGGAAGTGAGTGCCACGCTGGCGAACGATGATCTCGCCGGCGTTGACCAGCTGACCGCCGAAGCGCTTGACGCCGAGACGCTGTGAATTTGAATCGCGGCCATTCTTGGTAGAGGCTGCGCCCTTTTTGTGTGCCATGTGCTCAGTCCCCTACTTCTTGATCCCGGTGATCTTCACCTGGGTGTACTTCTGACGGTGACCCTGCCGCTTCTTGTAGCCGGTCTTGTTCTTGTACTTCTGGATGACGATCTTGGGGCCCTTGGACAGTCCCAGGACTTCAGCCGTCACCGTGATCTTGGCGAGCGAGTCAGCATCGGCCGTCACGGTGTCGCCGTCAACGAACAGCACGGCAGGCAGAGACAGCGTCTCGCCCTCGGACTGTGCGACCTTGTCGATCTGGATGACGTCGCCGACGGCTACCTTCTGCTGGTTACCGCCACTGCGGACGATTGCGTACACCACGGGATTCCTCACTCAATTCAGCTCTGGGGCACGATCCACCGGCGGGCGGGACGCGCAAGAACGGGGCGCAGAGCGCACCGAAGGACTAGTTTACGGAGCCTGACCCTCGCTGGTCAAAACGGGGGCGTCCCCGTCCTTCCCTGAAGTGCCAGAAGTCGTGCTTCCCGACGTGCCCGAGCCAGCCTGGGTCGTCGTGCCATCGGCGGCCTTGCGGGCCGACGAAGCGGGTTCGACTGCCGGTGGAGGGCCAGCAGGCTTGGAGGCCGACCCGCGCTTGCGGGTGGCCTTCTTGGCCGGGGCGACCGGTTCGGACCGTGCACCCTCGGGCGAGTCCGCCGAAACGGCTGGAGCGGCGTCGGGCTTGTCCTCGGACCTCGCGGGCGCCGCCTGAGCGGGCTTGGCGGGATCCTGCTGGCGGGCCTCTCTGTCGCCCGGCTTGGCGTCACCAGGCTTGGCGTCACCCGGCTTGGCATTGCCGCCACCCGCCTTGGACTGGCCGCCACGGTTGCCGTTGGCTCCGCCACCGTTGCCCTGGTTGCCACCGCCGGCTCGACCGCCGCGGTTCCCGCGGCGCTGCTCGTCCTTCTTCGGCTCGACTGGTGCGTCCTGAATCACTACGCCGCGGCCGTGGCAGTGGTCGCAGTCGGTGCTGAATGACTCGAGCAGGCCCGTCCCGATGCGCTTGCGCGTCATCTGAACCAGTCCGAGCGAGGTCACCTCGGCCACCTGGTGGCGAGTGCGGTCCCGTCCGAGGCACTCCACCAGACGGCGGAGCACCAGATCGCGGTTGCTCTCAAGCACCATGTCGATGAAGTCGACGACGATGATGCCGCCGATGTCGCGCAGCCGAAGCTGGCGCACGACCTCCTCGGCGGCCTCCAGATTGTTCTTCGTGACGGTCTCCTCGAGGTTGCCCCCGGAGCCGGTGTACTTGCCGGTGTTGACGTCGACGACCGTCATGGCCTCGGTGCGGTCGATGACCAACGAGCCGCCCGAGGGCAGGAAGACCTTTCGCTCCAGCGCTTTGTGGATCTGCTCGTCCAGGCGGTAGGTCGTGAAGGCGTCCCGACCGTCCTGGCTCTCGAACCGCTTGACCCGCTCGACCAGATCGGGAGCGACGTGGTCGATGTAGCCCTTGATCATGTCCCAGGCGTCGTCACCCTCGACGACGAGTCCCTGGAAGTCTTCGTTGAACAGATCGCGGACGACCTTGATCATCAGGTCGGGCTCGGAGTAGAGCAGCTCGGGCGCGTTGCCGGCCGCCACCTTGCCCTCAATGACTTCCCATCGAGCGGACAGCGCCGTGACATCGCGGGTCAGCTGGTCCTCGGTCGCGCCCTCTGCCGCGGTGCGCACGATGACGCCGGTGTTGTCCGGCAGCACATCCTTGAGGAGGGTCTTGAGCCGGGCGCGCTCGTTCTCGGGCAGCTTGCGCGAGATGCCACTGGTCTGCCCGCCTGGCACGAGGACGAGGAAACGGCCGGGCAGGCTGATCTGGCTGGTGAGTCGCGCGCCCTTCTGCCCGATGGGATCCTTCGAGACCTGTACGAGGATCGCCTGACCGGGCTTCAGCGCGTCCTCGATCTTGCGCTGTTTGCCGTTGCCGAGGGTCGTCCAGTCGACCTCACCTGCGTACAGGACGGCGTTGCGGCCTGCGCCGATGTCGACGAACGCAGCCTCCATGCTCGGCAGGACATTCTGCACCTTGCCGAGATAGACGTTGCCGATGATCGAGACCTGCGACTCGCGCGCCACATAGTGCTCGACCAGCACGTTGTCCTCGATGACCGCGATCTGCGTGTAGTCGTCCCGTTGGCGGACCACCATCTCGCGCTTGACCGACTCGCGACGCGCCAGGAACTCGGCCTCGGAGACGATCGGAGCGCGGCGGCGGCCAGCCTCGCGACCTTCACGGCGGCGCTGCTTCTTGGCCTCGAGTCGGGTCGAGCCCGTCACCCCGGTGATCTCATCCTCGGCAGTGCGTCCGTTGCGGACACGCACCACGGTGTTCTCGGGGTCGTCGGGCGAAGAGTCGGCACCTTCGCCGGCCCGAGCGCGGCGGCGGCGGCGACGGGTGCCGCCGTCTCCGTCGTCCTCGGTGTCGTCCCCTGCGTCGTCGTCGCTGGCGTCGTCGTTGTCGTTGTCGCCCTTGCGACGGCGGCGGCCTCCGCGGCTGCGGCGCCTGCGCTTCGGGCCGTCGGAGTCCTCGTCATCGTCGTCGTCGGAGTCAGCACTCACGTGGTCGGTGTCCGTCACGGGCTTGGGCCTCGCCGGGGCGTGCCCCGGCTCGGGAGCCTTGAACATCGCTGCGGTCGCAGAGACCGCAGTGGCCTCCGTGGTGGAGTCGTCGGTCTTGGATCCAGCCTTCTTGGCCGCAGTCTTCTTGGGCGGCGCCTGCTTGGCGGGCGCCTCCCCGGCCGGCTCAACCGTCTCGTCGTGCTCCTGAGCCTTGGTCGCGGCCTTGCGCGCCGGAGCCTTCTTGGCCGGCGCGTCCTCCGACCTGCTCGCTGAGGGAGTGGACTGCGGGGCAGCCGGGGCGGAGAAGCTCACAGCGGCGGGGGGTCCTGCCGGACGGCCAGCCGCGCGGCGGCGGGTCGAGGATGCTGTGGTGGGTTCGCCGGTGGTGTCGTTGTCGTCGAGCATCTGCTCTCCTTCGCCCGTGGCCGATCAAGATCGGCCGGGGCACGTCTGCGGCCCGACAAGCGGGCCTGAAGCCTTCGGTCAACCCCGGCGCCACGCGCCGGGGACTGACGACGAACTTTGGTCTGTCACATCAACTTCTCCACCCGCCGCCGCGGTCGGCACCCGGTCAGGATGCGTCGCGGTCGAAGGCAAGTGGATCGCCTACCGTGCCGTTGTCCGAGTCAAGGGGACCCTGGGCCAAGCGAGTCGCCAGAGGCGTCTGCCCGAGCTCGAGGCCACCGCTGGATCGGAGTCCGGCGAGAACGTCGTCTGGTCGCACTGACGGTGTGTCGTGTCGTACAACCACGGCAAGTATCGCACACGGACCCGCAGCGGTCGCTCCGGAACGCGCGGAAAGAGCGAGCACGGCGTCGCGGCAGTCGAGTGTCCGCAGGCCCCGTTTCATCATCCGCTCGATCAGGACCTCGTCGGTCGCGAGGAATCGCCTGACCGCGTCCTGGGCGTGTTCCACGACCACTCCCGGCAGCGCGATCTCCCAAGAGCTGGCCTGCAGCTGGTCTGCGAGGGAGCCCGACTTCGCCACCACGACGTCGACGATGTCCAGGCCGGGTGGCAGCGCCGCGTCGAGCGACGCTCGCACCTCATCGGCATCGCACGGGCGGGTCATGCCGATCTCGAGATACTCGGCCTCGCTCGCCGCCCCGGTCGGAGATGCGTTGGCGTACGAGATCTTGGGGTGGGGCGTAAACCCTGACGAGAAGCCGATCGGGATGCCCGCCCGCCGAACAGCCCGCTCGAACGCCCGGGCGAAGTCCCGGTGGCTCGTGAAGCGCAGGCGCCCACGCTTGGTGTATCGAATCCGAAGCTTCTGCACTATCGGCAGCTGCGGATTGGGGGCTTCGGGATTGGGGGTCCCCTCCAGGGTCGTCACCCGACGAGGCTACCTGTGCCAGTACAGAGTTGAATGGGGCCTCGTGAGCCTCATGCCCCGCACTCCGACCAGCGGGCGCCTCCTCGTCGCCGCCGCCATCGTGCTGCTCGCGCTCAACCTGCGAGTCGCCATCGGCAGCCTGGGAGTCGTGCTCAGCGCAGTCCGCGCGGACCTGGGCATGTCAACGGCTGTCGGCGGGATCGTCACCACCATCCCGGTCGTGTGCTTCGCGGTGTTCGGCGTCGGTGCCCACGGCGTCGTGAAGAGGCTGGGTCTGCACCGGACTGCGGCACTGGTGCTGACCATGCTGGCAATCGGCCTCGTCCTGCGAGCCCTGGCCGACTCCACGGCACTGTTCCTGGCGTGCACCACGTTCGCGCTGGCCGGAGCGGCGATGGGCAACATCATCCTTCCGCCACTGGTCAAGGCACACTTCCCTGACCGCATCGCCCTGATGAGTGCGCTGTACGGCGCTGCGCTGATGGCCGGGGCGACCCTCGGCTCGATCGCCACGGTTCCGCTGTCCGACGTATTCGGTGGATGGCGGCAGGGCCTCGGCCTGTGGGCCGCGCTCTGCTTCGTCGCTCTGCTGCCCTGGCTCGCCTTCCTGCGTAGCGACGTCAAGTCTGATCCGTCCGAAGGTCACCGCCTGCCACTGGGTCAGGTTTCACGATCACCCCTGACGTGGGCGATGGCCCTGCTGTTCGGCGCCCAGTCCGCAGGCGCCTACGCACAGTTCGGCTGGTTCCCCGAGATCCTGACCGATGCCGGTCTGAGTGACGCCCACGCCGGGGCGATGCTCGGCCTGCTCAGCGGAGTGGGGATTCCACTGACGCTGGGACTGCCGTGGCTCATGCGGATCATCGGGGACCGGCCAACGCTACCTTTGACCTTCGCGGTCCTGACGGCCGGCGGATGGCTCGGCGTGCTGCTGGCACCCACCACCGCGACCTGGCTCTGGGCCGTCCTCCTTGGCCTCGGTGGCGGCTCCTTCACGTGGACGCTGACCATGATCGGCAAACGTACCCGGACCACCGCCGGCACCACGACCCTGTCGGTCTTCACCCAGGGGCCGGGCTACCTGATCGCCGGGATCGGACCGCTCGGCGCCGGGATCCTGCACGACGTCACGGGCACCTGGACCACTTCGATCATCGGCTTGATCGGCCTGGCCGGAGTCATCGCCGTAGCGGGTTCGTTCGTCGCTCGGCCGGTGATGCTCGAGGACACCCTGAAACCCAGCTCTCGCGATCGGTGACGGGGTCGGCGCCCTAGACCACGCTGAGCGGCAGCAACGACCGCCCCGTCGGACCGATCTGGATCTCCGTGTCCATCTGCGGGCACACGCCACAGTCGAAGCATGGCGTCCAGCGGCAGTCCTCCACCTCGAGTGCTCCGTCCGGATTCAGCGAGTCCTGCCAGTCCTCCCAGAGCCAGTCCCGGTCGAGCCCGGCATCAAGGTGGTCCCAGGGCAGCACTTCGGCGTACTCGCGCTCACGGACGGTGTACCAGTCGAGGTCGACTGGCTCGTCGGCCAGTGCCACGGCAGCCTGCTCGGCCCACCGGTCGTACGAGAAGTGCTCGCTCCACCCGTCGAAGCGTCCACCGTCCCGCCACACCGCCTCGATGACCCGGCCGACCCGGCGGTCACCCCGCGAGAGGAGTCCTTCGATGGTCCCGGGTTTTCCATCGTGGTACCGGAAGCCGATCGCCTTGCCGTACCGCTTGTCGGCGCGGACGAAGTCCCGCAGCTTCTGCAATCGGGCATCGGTCGTCTCGTGGTCGAGCTGCGAGGCCCACTGGAAAGGGGTGTGCGGCTTGGGCACGAAGCCGCCGATCGAGACGGTGCAGCGGATGTCATGCCGCCCCGACACCTCGCGGCCGGTCTGGATGACCCGCTTCGCGAGCTCGCCGATCTGCATCACGTCCTCGTCGGTCTCGGTCGGAAGCCCGCACATGAAGTAGAGCTTGACCTGGCGCCAGCCGTGAGAGTAAGCGGCGGCGACGGTGCGAATGAGGTCGTCCTCAGTCACCATCTTGTTGATGACCTTGCGAAGCCGCTCGCTGCCCCCCTCAGGGGCGAAGGTCAGGCCCGAGCGACGACCGTTGCGGCTGAACTCGTTGGCCAGGGTGATGTTGAACGCATCGACCCGGGTCGACGGCAAGGACAATGACGTGTTGGTGCCCTCGTAGCGGTCACCCAGCTGCTTGGCGACCTCGCCTATCTCGGTGTGATCGGCGCTCGACAGACTCAGCAGGCCCACCTCTTCGAAGCCGGTCTTGTCCAGCCCGTTCTGGACCATCGCGCCGATGCCCTCGATCGAGCGCTCCCGCACCGGACGCGTGATCATGCCGGCCTGGCAGAAGCGACAGCCGCGCGTGCAGCCGCGGAAGATCTCGACACTGAACCGCTCGTGCACGGTCTCCGCCAACGGAACCAGCGGGTTCTTCGGATACGGCCAGGCGTCGAGGTCCATCAAGGTGTGCTTGGCGACCCGCCACGGCACACCGGGACGATTCGGCACGATGCGCTGGATTCGGCCATCCGGCAGATAGTTGACGTCGTAGAACTTGGGCACGTAGACCCCGCCGCTCTTGGCAAGCCGAAGCAGGACCTCGTCCCGGCCCCCGGGTCGTCCCTCCGCCTTCCACTCGCGCACGACCTCGCTGATCGCGAGCACGATCTCCTCACCGTCGCCGAGCACTGCGGCGTCGAGAAAGTCCGCGATGGGCTCTGGATTGAACGCCGAGTGCCCCCCAGCGATCACGATCGGGTCATCGTCGCCACGGTCGACGGCGTGCAGCGGCATCCCGGCGAGGTCGATCGCGGTGAGGAAGTTGGTGTAGCCGAGCTCGGTCGAGAACGAGATGCCCAGCAGGTCGAACGCCCGAACCGGACGGTGTGCATCGACCGTGAACTGGGGGATGTCGTTGTCCCGCATGACTTTTTCCATGTCGGCGAACACGGCGTAGGTTCGCTCGGCCAGAATCCAGTCGCGCTCGTTGAGCACCTCGTACAGGATCTGGACGCCCTGGTTGGGAAGTCCGACCTCGTAGGCGTCGGGATACATCAGCGCCCAGCGCACCTCCGCGGAGTCCCACTCCTTGCTCGTCGCGTTGAGCTCACCGCCGACGTACTGGATCGGCTTGCTGATCGACGGCAGCAGCGGTTCGAGGCGGGGGAAGACGGAGTCGACGGACATGTCACCAAGGGTAACGACCTAGGCTTCACCCGTGAGACGACGCCAGCGCCTGACCCCACCCTTCAGCGTCACGTACGTGCCGTTGTCGACCGATGACTCACTCGATCAGACGCTGACGATCATCAACAACACCGACACCTCGGTGCGACCCACGCTGCGGTTCACAGCCCGCAATGCCTACGGCACCGAACTGCCGCACGTCAGCACGATCGGTGTGAACCAGACCCACGTGGGCGGCGCCCTGCTTCCGGCCGGCGGGACCCTCGTCGACATCCTGCGCTTCGACGGACAGGGCGCCCGGCTGGTCAGCGGTGTCGACGTCCAGCTCGCCGAGGTGGAGGAGTCCGATCACCAGGCCCTGGAGCAGGACGTCCGGACCGTCATGATCGACCTCGAGCAGAAGGCGACTGCCGACCCGGAGGACTTCTGGGGCATCGGCGTGGTCAACCCCAATCCGTTCGGCGTGACGATGAGGGTCTCCCTGGTCCGTCTGGAGGATCGCGAACGCAGCTATCCCCGCCAGGTCGTCGACGTGGTCGAGCTGCAGGAGGACGTCGACATGGCGTCGGTGTCGAACCACGTCATCTGGTTGCCGGAGGACGTCCGCGGCCAGTTCCACGGAGTCGTGCACCGACTCGTTCCGCCCACCTTGGCCTGAGCCCCCCTGCTCGCAGCGCTCGGTGTCGATTGCTCGCAGCGCTCGGTGTCGATTGCCGGGTCCGGCCGCCGTCAGGCCAGGTTCGGGAACCAGAGCGCGATCTCGCGCTCCGAGGACTCCTCGGAGTCCGAGGCGTGCACGAGGTTCTCGCGGTTCGACAGCGACAGGTCTCCCCGGATCGTGCCCGGTGCCGCCTGCCGACCGTCCGTCACACCGTTGAGCTGTCGGACGACCGAGATGGCCTCGTCACCCTCCAGCACCAGCGCGACGAGCGGACCGGAGATCGCGAAGGCCCGCAGCGGCGGATACCACGGCTGCTCGACGTGCTCGGCATAGTGCGCATCGGCCTGCGCCGAGTCGATCGTGCGCTGCTCCAGCGCCACGATCTGCAGCCCCTTGGACTCGAAGCGGGACAGGATCTGGCCCACCAGCCCCCGGCGGACACCGTCAGGCTTGATCAGGACAAGAGTGCGTTGGGACATGGCGCGACCCTATCGCGGGCCGCCCGTTCAGCCGCTCAGGCCTCCCCCGCCTCCTCGGCCCATCTGGCCTTGTCCGCCTCGATTCGGCGACCGAGAAGGTAGGCGCCGAACCACAGCGCCGCGAACATCGCGCCGACGAAGAACATGACCGGCACGAGGAAGCCCAACGCGACAGCACCGACCTGGATGGCGTGCCCGACGAGGTAGGCCGCTGGCCGGCGGAGGGCACCGGCGGTCACGATGCAGAGCAGTGCCAGCCCCAGACCCGTGACCACGGCGACGGGCGTGCTGACGTCCTCGACCGAGATCATGACCGGAACGGCCAGCGCCAGGATGATCGCCTCGAGGGTCAGCATCGCGGCGCACATGCCTCTCACTGGGGCTTCCCTCCGAAGAGCACCCGAGCCTCGCCGGCCGTCACGACCGATCCGGCCACCAGCACTCCGCCGCTGCCCATCGCGTCCTCGTTCCCCTCGGCGGAATCGGCCATCGCGACTGCCTGCTCGAGAGCGTCGTCGAGCCGGTCTGCGACGATGACGCGCTCCGCGCCGAAGATGTCTTCGGCAATCTCGGCCAGCTCAGCAGCCGGCATCGCGCGAGGCGTGCTGCTCTGGGTGCACACGATCTCAGCCATGACCGGCTCGAAGATCCGAAGGACCTCCTCGACGTCCTTGTCGGCCATCATGCCGACGACACCGATCAACGGACTGAACGTGAACGCGTCCCGCACTGCTTCAACTGTCGCGTGCGCCCCATGGGGGTTGTGCGCGGCGTCGAGCAGCACCGTCGGGCTGCGGCGCACCACCTCGAGCCGCCCCGGGGAGGTGACCTGGGCGAACGCCGCGCGCACAAGATCGGGGTCGAGCTCCTTGCTCCCGGTGAAAGCCTCGACCGCGGCCAGCGCGTAGGCCGCGTTGTGGGCCTGATGCGCTCCGTGCAGCGGCAGGAAGATGTCGGAGTACGCGGCCGCCACGCCCTGCAGGTCGATCTGCTGACCCCCGACGGCCGTGGTGCGGTGGTTGACTCCGAAGTCCACCCCCTCGCGCAGCGCGATCGCCCCAACGTCAACCGCTCGGCGCATCAGGACGTCCATCACGGCGTCCTCCTGCTGCGCGACCACGACGTGCGACCCGGGTTTGATGATCCCGGACTTCTCGACGGCGATGACCTCGGGGCGGTCACCGAGGTAGCGCTCGTGGTCGACACCGATCGGGGTGATGACCGCGACCTGTCCGTCGGCGACGTTGGTGGCGTCCCACGAGCCGCCCATCCCGACCTCGATGACAGCCGCGTCGACCGGTGCGTCCGCGAACGCCGCGAACGCCATCGTCGTGATCATCTCGAAGTAGGACAGCGGATGAGCCGCAGAGTCGTCGACGATCTGCGCGTACGCCGCAACGTCGGCGAAGGCGTCCACGAAAAGTGATTCCGAGAGAGGCTCGCCGTCGAGGCAGATCCGCTCGGTCATCGACTGCAGGTGCGGGCTGGTGAAGCGTCCGGTGCGCAGATCCAGTGCGCGCAGCAGCGCATCGATCATGCGGCTGGTCGACGTCTTGCCGTTCGTGCCGGTCAGGTGGATCACCGGATAGGCGTGCTGCGGATCGCCCAGCAGACGGCAGAGCGCGGCGATCCGGTCGAGGGACGGCTCGAGACGGCTCTCGGGCCACCGGCCGAGAAGCGCGCGCTCGACCTCCGCGTACGTAGGTGTCATCACGCACCATTGTCGCAGCAGGTCAGGGCCGCCCCAGGATCGCCACCCGTGGTGGGTTTGCTGGTGGGTTTGCCCGCTGGTGCTCGGGACACCGCGATTTTTCCTGACCGTCCGGTTCATTGTGTGGGAGCGCGGTGCAATGATCAGCAGACGGTCTGATGATCGATTGCGTCAGCCGAAGAGAGAGCGCAGGATGTCATGAATCGCAGCGTCGCCGGCTGGGTCACCCACCACTGGGCCAAATGGGTCGTTCTGGTCCTCTCGCTCATCGTCATCATGGGCGCCGGATCACTCGGCGCCAAGCTGACCAGCGTTCAGGACAACAACATCGCCTCGTGGCTGCCGGGCGACGCCGAGTCCACCAAGGTCATCCAGCAGGCGGCACAGTTCTCGGACCCCGATGCGATCCCGGCTGTCGTGCTGTACGTGCGCGACTCAGGGATTACCCCGGCCGATCTCGACCAGGCCAGGAAGGACAGCGCCGCGATCGCGATGATCACCGGCATCACCGACGTCGCAGCCCCACCCATCCCGTCCGAGGACGGCAAGGCCGCCCAGGTGATCGTCACGATCAACATGGGCAGCGAAGGATGGGACAAGCTTCCCGGCATCGTCGACGAGATGAAGGGGATCGCCAAGGACAACAACGGTCTCGACGTGCAGATCGCCGGTCCGGCCGCGTTGGGCGCTGACCAGGCCAAGGCGTTCTCCGGCATCGACGGAATCCTGCTCCTGTCGGCACTGGTGATCGTGTTCGTGATCCTGCTGATCACCTACCGCAGCCTCCAGCTCGCGGTCCTGTTCCTGCTGTGTGGCGTCGGTGCGGTGTTCACCGCCCAAGGCGTGGTCTACCTGCTGGCGAAGTACGGAGGCCTGACCGTCAACGGCCAGAGTGCCGGCATCCTCAGCGTCCTGGTGCTGGGTGCAGGCGTGGACTACGCCCTGTTGCTGGTGGCCCGCTACCGCGAGGAGCTGCACAACTACGAGGACCGCCACGAAGCCATGCGGCATGCGCTGCACCGCGCCGCGCCAGCAGTGATCGCCAGCGGCGCGACCGTCATCATCGGCCTGCTGTGCCTGCTGTTCGCCCAGATGAACTCGACCAGCAGCCTGGGTCCGGTCGGCGCGGCCGGCATCGCCATGGCGCTCCTGGTCATGCTGATCATGCTTCCGGCGTTGCTGGTGATCGTCGGCCGGTGGATCTTCTGGCCGTTCGTGCCGCGCTTCGGCGATCCGATCAAGAGCGAGACGGGAATGTGGTCGAAGGTCGGTCGACGTATAGCCAAGCGGCCGCGCGTCGTCTGGATCACCACGAGCCTGGTTCTGGTCGGACTCACGCTCGGCATCGCTCAGCTCGGAGCCAACGGTCTCACCAACGAGGAGAGCTTCACCAAGGCGCAGCCGTCGGTCGCCGCCGAGAAGACCTTGTCTGAGCACTTTCCCGGTGGCGCCGGTTCTCCGATCGCGGTCGTCACGAAGACCGACCAGGCCGATGCGGTGAGGCAGGCGCTCAGCAGCGTCGAGGGAATCGAACCGTCGTCGGTTCAGATCAAGGGCGAAGCCGGCGGCACCTCCTACCTGGAGGGGACCCTGACGTCGAAACCGGACTCGGCCGCGGCATTCGACACCGTCGACGCGGCCCGAGTGGCGGTGCATGCCGTGCCAGGTGCCGATGGCCTGGTCGGCGGCAACACCGCGATCAACAAGGACGTTCAACAAGCGTCCTCGGCCGACAACAGGCTGATCATCCCGATCATCCTGCTCGTCGTCCTGCTCGTGCTGGCCGTGCTGCTGCGGTCCATCGCCGCTCCGGCCCTGCTGCTGGTCACCGTCGTCCTGTCCTTCGGCGCCGCGCTCGGCATCAGCGGCCTGGTGTTCCACCACGTGTTCGACTTCGCGGGGGCTGACTCCTCGTTCCCCCTGTTCGCCTTCGTCTTCCTCGTCGCCCTGGGCATCGACTACAACATCTTCCTGATGACCCGGGTGCGCGAGGAGTCGCTCAAGTACGGCACTCGACGCGGGGCGCTGATCGGACTGGGTGCGACCGGAGGGGTCATCACGTCCGCCGGATTCGTGCTGGCCGGCACCTTCGCGGCACTCGCGACGCTGCCCATCGTGTTCCTGGCCGAGCTGGGCTTCGCCGTAGCGGTGGGGGTCCTCCTCGACACGATCATCGTCCGCTCCGTGCTGGTCACGGCCCTCAACCTGGACGTAGGCAGACACATCTGGTGGCCGAGCAAACTGGCTCAACAGGAGGACGTACCGCTCGATCAACCCGGGCACGGGCCGATCCGGTCCACGATCGACGCCTAGGACCGCAGCGACGTCGCAGGCACCCCGGGTGGCCTCGACGCCGATGCCCGGGTCGCAAGCCCCCCCGCCTAGACTTGTCCGTTGTGAACACCGTCCCGGAAAAGCCCGTCCTCGAAGGTCTTGAAGCCACCTGGTCCGCCCGTTGGGCCGAGCGGGGAACGTACGCGTTCGACCGCACCAAGACGCGCGAACAGATCTACTCGATCGACACTCCTCCGCCGACGGTCTCCGGCTCGCTGCACGTTGGGCACGTGTTCTCCTACACCCACACCGACCTGATCGCGCGCTACCAGCGCATGCAGGGCAAGGAGGTGTTCTACCCCATGGGGTGGGACGACAACGGGCTGCCGACCGAGCGCCGGGTGCAGAACTACTTCGGCGTGCGGTGCGATCCCTCGCTGCCCTACGAGCCGGGTTACACGCCGCCGGAGAAGCCAGATCCCAAGAAGCAGGTGGCGGTCAGCCGGCGCAACTTCGTCGAGCTGTGCAACGAGCTGGTCGAGGAGGACGAGAAGGTCTTCGAACAGCTGTGGCGCACGCTGGGACTGAGCGTCGACTGGGCGCAGAAATACACCACGATCGGCGATGAGTCGCAGGTCGTGTCACAGCTCGCCTTCCTGCGCAACGTCGCACGTGGCGAGGCATATCAGCAGGACGCTCCGACCCTGTGGGACGTGACCTACCAGACCGCCGTCGCCCAGGCAGAGCTCGAGGCGAGGGAGTACCCCGGCGCCTACCATCGGGTGGCCTTCCACGGCGACAACGCTCCGGTCATCATCGAGACGACCCGGCCCGAGCTGATCGCCGCCTGTGTGGCACTGATCGCGCACCCCGATGACGAGCGCTACCAACCGTTGTTCGGCACGACCGTGACCTCCCCGCTGTACGGGGTCGAGGTACCGGTCGTGGCCCATCCGGCAGCCGATCCGGACAAGGGATCGGGCATCGTCATGTCCTGCACGTTCGGTGATCTGACCGACGTCCAGTGGTGGCGCGAGCTGCAGCTGCCCAACCGGACGATCATCGGCCGTGACGGGCGCGTGCTGCGCGACACGCCGGACTGGATCAGGCCTGAGGGCGCCGACCACTACGCCGACATCGCCGGCAAGACGACCTTCTCGGCCCGCGAGGCGGTCGTGGGCGCACTGCGCGAGACCGGCGACCTCGACGGTGAACCGGCGCCGACGCAGCGCATGGCCAATTTCTACGAGCGCGGTGACAAGCCGCTGGAGATCGTCTCGACCCGTCAGTGGTACCTGACCAACGGCGGCCGTAGTGCCGACCTGCGCGGTGAGCTCGTGGCACGTGGCGACCAGATCGACTGGGTCCCGGCCTACATGCAGTCCCGCCTGACCAACTGGATCGAGGGGCTGAATGGCGACTGGCTGGTCTCACGCCAGCGATTCTTCGGGATCCCGTTTCCGGTCTGGTACCGACTCGGCGCAGATGGCGAGCCCGACTATGACGATCCGATTCTGGCAGCCGAGGACACCCTGCCGGTCGACCCGGCATCGCAGGTCCCGCCCGGTTTCGCAGAGGCTCAGCGCGGTGAGCCCGGTGGATTCGCCGCCGACCCCGACATCCTCGACACGTGGGCCACCTCCTCGCTCACGCCTCAGATCGTCTGTGGATGGGAGCGCGACCCGGATCTGTTCGAGCGAACCTTCCCGATGGACCTTCGACCTCAGGGCCACGACATCATTCGAACGTGGTTGTTCTCCTCGATCGTCCGCAGTCACCTCGAGCACGGTGTGGCGCCGTGGAGGCACGCAGCGCTGTCGGGCTTCGTCGTGGACCCCGATCGCAAGAAGATGAGCAAGTCCAAGGGGAACGTCGTGGTGCCCGACGAGATCCTCACGAAGTACGGCGCCGACGCGGTGCGGTGGCGTGCCGCCGGTGCGCGGCCGGGTGCGGACTCCCCCTTCGACGAGGCACAGATGAAGATCGGTCGACGCCTCGCGATGAAGGTCCTCAACGCCAGCAAGTTCGTGCTGGCCGCCGAGGAGTCCTACGGGCTGGGGGCCGATGCGACCCATCTCGATGCTTCGAGGGTCACCGAACCGGTCGACCTGTCGATGCTCAGCCGCCTGCGCACGGTCGTCGACGAGGCGACCGCGCGTTTCCAGGAGTACGACTACGCAACCGCGCTCGAGGTCTCGGAACGATTCTTCTGGGACTTCTGCGACGACTACCTCGAGCTGGTCAAGGAGCGGTCCCGTCGCGACGATGCCGCTGGAGCATCGGCCAAGAGCGCCTTCGTCCTGGCTCTGTCGGTGCAGCTGCGCCTGCTGGCGCCGTTCCTGCCCTACGTCACCGAAGAGGTCTGGTCGTGGTGGCAGGAGGGCTCGATCCATCACGCCAGCTGGCCGGTCAACGACGTCGACCTGACGACCGGCGAACAGGATCCCGCGGTGCTCACCTCGGCTGCCTCGGTGCTGGCGGACATCCGCGGCGCCAAGTCGATCGCCAAGGTCAGCCAGAAGACCGAGATCCGCAGCCTGCGGATCAGCGCCGGTCAGGCCGACATCGACCTCGTGCGTCTCGCGATGGCCGATGTGCTCGCCGCCGGACGAGTCGTCGCCGAGCCCACGTACGTCGTCGACGAACAGATCGACGGATTCGCGGTCGAGGCCATCGCCGCCGGGGACTGACTCGGGTCAGGCCGTGAGAACGGCGTAGCTGATCACGGCGGTCACAGCGTGCGGAACGTGATCCCCGCCTGCTGGAGGCGCGTGATCAACGCATCGCCCATGGCGGCCGCGGTCGTGGTCTGACCGGAGACCGTCGGCAGGTCGTCGAAGGCCAGGCACAGTGCCGACTCGCTCAGCATCTTCGCCGTCTCGGTGTAGCCGGGATCACCGCCACTGACCTCCGTCGTGACGGTCGCGCCGCCGCCCTCGCCCACCAGACGCAGCGAGAACCACGACTTCGCCCGCTTCGCCTCGTCGGGCCCGTCGCCTTGATCCTTGAGCTTGAGCAGGAGGGCCCTGGTCGGTTTGAGCTGCGAGCCGGCAAGGAGCAGACCGGCGCCGGCGATCGTCCCCGCCAGCATCGGCAGCCCCTTGAACTGAGCGAAGTGCCGATAGCTGAAATCCGGACCGTAGCGCTCCAGAGCGCGGGCCGAGCGCAGCACGATCTGAGGATCGATGGTCGGCAACGGCAGCGCCCAGCCCTTGCCACCAGCTCCCCGACCGATCTTCCCGCCGCCGCGGACCGTGCGGCCTGTCGGTCGCGTCTCGGACTGCTTGCGCTCCGCGGCTGTTTTGGCTGCCTGGCGCACTCGCGAGAACGCGCCGATCGCCGAATGATAGGTGCCGCCTGAGGCGGTTCCGCCCGCGCGGATGTAGCCGGAGATCGACAGCGGGACACCCTCGGGCAGCTGCTCGACGGTGAACAACACCCCGAGGTCGTAAGGAATCGAGTCGAAGCCGCAGGCGTGGATGAGCCGCGCGCCGCTCTCGCGGGCAAGTGCGTCGTACTTGAGCCACATGCGGTCGACGAACTCCGGCTCGCCAGTCAGGTCGACGTAGGCGATGCCCGCCTCGGCGCAGGCCTTCACGGCCGGCTCGCCGTGAAGGAGGTACGGACCGACGGTGGTGACGAGGACACGCGTGCTCCTGGCCAACGCGGCCATCGAGTCGGCGTTGCTGATGTCGGCCGAGATGATCTCGGGCCGCACACCTCCGCTGGCCTCGACCCGGTCAGCCACCGCCTCGAGCTTGCCCTGGTTGCGTCCCGCGATCGCCCAGGTCGACCCCGCAGGCAGATGGGTGGACAGGTAGTCCGCGGTGAGGCCACCGGTGAAACCGGTGGCGCCGAGCAGGGCGATGTCGACGGAAGTCATCCGCTCAACCTACCGGCAGCAACGCCCTCGATGCCCAAGGGCTCGACTCAGGACGCCTTCTTGGCGACCTCGTCATGGGTCAGGATTGTCGGACCCTCGCTGCCGGAGACCGTCGCCTCGGTGACGACCACCTTGGCGACGTCGTCGCGGCTCGGGATCTCATACATGACCGGCTCGAGCACGGCCTCGATGATCGAACGAAGACCACGCGCACCGGTGCCCCGGGCCAGGGCCAGATCGGCCATCGCCTCGCTGGCGTCCTTGCTGAACTCCAGCTCGACACCATCGATCTCGAACAGCCGGACGTATTGCTTGGTCAACGCGTTCCGAGGCTCGGTGAGGATCGCGACGAGTGCTTCCTTGTCGAGGTTGTCGACGGCAGCGATGACCGGCAGACGGCCGATGAACTCCGGAATCAGCCCGAACTTGAGCAGATCCTCGGGCAGAACCTTGGAGTAGAGCTGAGGCGGAGCGACCGTCTTGCCAATGTCGACCTGGCCGGTGTTGAACCCCAGGCTGGTCTTGCCGCTGCGTTGCTCGATGATCTGGTCCAGGCCAGCGAACGCGCCGCCAACGATGAACAACACGTTGGTCGTGTCGATCTGGATGAACTCCTGATGCGGATGCTTGCGGCCGCCCTGCGGCGGAACTGACGCGGTCGTACCCTCGAGGATCTTCAACAGGGCCTGCTGGACACCCTCGCCGGACACGTCACGAGTGATCGAGGGGTTTTCGCTCTTCCGCGAGATCTTGTCGACCTCGTCGATGTAGATGATGCCCGTCTCGGCCTTCTTGACGTCGTAGTCGGCTGCCTGGATGAGCTTGAGGAGAATGTTCTCGACATCCTCACCCACGTAGCCCGCCTCGGTCAGCGCGGTGGCGTCGGCGATGGCAAACGGCACGTTGAGCATGCGGGCGAGAGTCTGGGCGAGATAGGTCTTGCCACAACCTGTCGGGCCGACCAGCAGGATGTTGGACTTGGCCAGCTCGACCTGGTCATCCTTGCTCCGAGCCGTGCCAACCTGCGCCTGGACTCGCTTGTAGTGGTTGTAGACCGCGACGGCAAGAGACTTCTTCGCGCCGTCCTGGCCGATCACGTAGCCGTTGAGGAAGTCGTAGATCTCGTGCGGCTTCGGCAGCTCGCCCAGGCTGAGCTCGGCCCCTTCGGCCAGCTCTTCCTCGATGATCTCGTTGCACAGGTCGATGCACTCGTCGCAGATGTAGACGCCGGGACCGGCGATGAGCTTCTTGACCTGCTTCTGGCTCTTCCCGCAGAAGGAGCACTTCAGCAGGTCAGCGGTCTCACCAATGCGTGCCACGTGAAGACTCCTCTCGTTGGCGTGAACCGGCCCGCGACCGGGACGTCGACTGCTTCACCCTAGCGGCGAAATGCCGTCTCGTCTCGGTCACCGGGCCGGTCAGGATCGTGCGTGTCGTCAGACCGCGGGGACCTTGAGCGTGTTGAGCACCTCGTCGACGAGGCCGTACTCGACCGCCTGCTCGGCCGTCAGGATCTTGTCGCGGTCGACGTCCTTGCTGACCTCCTCGACCGACTTGCCGGTCGCCTCGGAGATCATCTTCTCCATGAGCTCGCGCATCCGGAAGATCTCGTTGGCCTGGATCTCCAGGTCCGAGATCTGGCCGCCGGTGCCTTCGGTGTAGGGCTGGTGGATCAGGATGCGGCTGTTGGGCAGCGCCAACCGCTTGCCCGGCGTGCCGGCGGCGAGCAGCACCGCGGCGGCCGAGGCAGCCTGGCCCAGGCACAGTGTCTGCACGTCCGGCTTGATGTAACGGATCGTGTCGTAGATCGCGGTGAGCGCGGTGAACGATCCGCCGGGACTGTTGATGTAGATGCTGATGTCGCGATCGGGGTCCATGGCCTGCAGCGACATGAGCTGCGCCATGACCGCGTTGGCCACGTCATCGCTGATCGGGGTGCCCAGCATGATGATGCGGTCCTCGAACAGCTTGGTGTAGGGGTCGATGCGGCGGAAGCCGTAGGAGGTGCGCTCTTCCCACTGCGGGATGTAGTAGCTCATGCGATGTCTCCTGCGTTCGCGACGACGTGGTCGATGAGTCCGTACTCCTTGGCCTGGTCCGGTGTGAACCACCGGTCACGGTCGGAGTCGAGCTCAATCTGCTCGACGGTCTGACCGCTGTGCTGGGCCTGCAGCTGGTTGAGCTGCTTCTTGAGCAGGATGCTCTGTTGCGCCTGGATCTTGATGTCCGATGCCGAGCCACCGATACCACCGGAGGGCTGGTGCATCATGATGCGCGCGTGCGGGAGGGCATAGCGCTTGCCGGCCGTTCCGGCGGCGAGCAGGAACTGTCCCATCGAGGCCGCAAGGCCCATGCCGAACGTCGCAACATCGTTGGAGATGAATTGCATCGTGTCGTAGATCGCCATGCCGGAGTCGACGGAGCCACCCGGGCTGTTGATGTACAGGAAGATGTCAGCCTGCGGATCCTCGGCGTTCAGCAGCAGCATCTGCGCGCAGATCGCATTGGAGTTGGAGTCGCGGACCTCCGAGCCCAGGAACACGATGCGTTCCTTGAGCAGTCGCTGGTAGATGTGGCCGTCGAGATCCGACGGGCCGGCCTCGCCGGCCATTCTCGGCGACATGGGGCTGTTGGTGTCCGATGTGTTCACGTCCTCAAACCTAGACGTCCCGGGGTGCGAACACACGCGAAAACACGCCTGTTCGCTGACAGCGTGACGCCGACGCACGTCGCACTCAGACAGGTGTGGCGGTTCTGCCGCAGCTGCAGGCATCACGCATCAGGTCGACCCTTGGCCGACGGTCACCGCTCTGGGATGACTAGATGCGCTTGGTCTGTGTCTGCGTGAACTGGGCTTTGGACACGACGGACAGCGCGCGACTTCCGGTTCGGTGAGAGCTCTGACCGGTGGCAACGAGGGTCTGGGACCCGGTGGGTGTGCTTCCCAGGGACACGGACACCGAGGCCGTTCCCCTCGCGGACGCCGTGCCCGAGGCCAGGTCGGTCCCAGAGATGCTGATCTTGACGGCTTCTGCCGACTCCAGCCCGGAGACGGTCACGGTTATCGATGAGCCCTCGACTGCTGTCGAAGGGGCGTCGAGGGTGAGTGCACTCGGGGATTTGCTTCGCATGACTGACCTCCAGCTAGTCCCTCCGCCGAAAGCGTATCGGCGGAGCGACCATCCGGTAACCAAATACCGAGATTGCCTCCAACTCCGGTCTCAAATCCATCACAAGGTTCTCTCAAGGGGTGTCGGCGACGGTGATGTCATCAGCTCGATACCGACCCAAAACAGGAGAACCACGATGACCACCATCCAGAACTTCCACGCACCCAGCTTTCACGTCAGCAGCAAGATCATCCGCATGGTGGCCGTCGCCGCCGTCGCCGCCGCAGCGCTCGTCGCCTTCGCAGTCCCCACGTCCAGCCCGTTCACCGCCTTCCTGGACCTCGTCGACTGGGCCGCGTCCCACTACTTCATCGTGTTGATCGCCTCCGTCGTCAGCGTCGCGGCCCTCGGTGGCCGCGCGAACGCCATCGAGTCAAACAAGCCCCAGTACGACATCCGCTGACGTCCGGGGTCTTCTCCCACTACGATTTGAGGTGGGAGGGAGGCTCAGGAGACGTGATGCCCAAGCCCGATCAGCCGCCTGTGGGCGCGTTGCTCGGGCTGGTCACGTCCGGGGCAGGCAGCGACGAGATCCTCGACCTGTTCTCCTCACTCGGCACGATCCCGATCGAGCAGCTCTCGGTCCGCCAGTGGGAAGCCCTCGCCGAGTCCGTCCGACGCCAGGACGACACCTACCCGGCCAACCTCGCGTGGCGTGCAGCGTACGGGCTGCGCTATCTCGGCCACACCGAACGGTCCTTCCATTTCCTGACGAACGCCGATCGGACCGAGCTCGACGATGCAGAGCGTGCTCAGTTCTGTGCCGCCTGGGCGTCCAGCGCGTGGGGATCCGGTGACGAGAAGACATGCGAGTCACTGACTGCCGAATCGTTCGAGGCGGCCGAGGCGAGCGGCGATGACAACGCGCTGGCTGCGGCGTGGGAGTCCAAGGCACTGCTGGCGGCGATGCACGGTGAGAGCGCGGAGGACCGTCGCGGCCATGAACGAGCGCTGGAGCACGCCACCGCTGCCGGAGCCGACCTGATGGCATCACGCGTTCTCAACAATCTCGGCTCGCAGCTGTTCGACGAATCTCGGTACGAAGACTCGCTGGAGCAGTTCGGACACGCGCTGCGGCTCGCCGAGGCCACTGGCCACCTGTCCTCGATCGCCCTGGTCCGGCACAACCTGGCCGACGTGATGCTCCACCTCGGTCGACTCGACGAGGCCCTGGTCGAGGTCGAGGCAGCACGGGCCCTGTGGAACTCCGTGGACTCGCCGATGGTCGGCGCGGCCTGGCAGGTGCTCGCCGACATCCAGCGGGCTCGCGGTAGCACCGTTCAGGCGACCATGGCCTACCGCGAAGCCCTGGCAGTCGCTTCCTTGGAGAACGAGACCCAGACGCTCGTACCCGCTCTGGTCGGAACCGCACTCATCAGCGTGGCAACCGATCCCGAAGAGGCCCGGCTCATCGTCAAGCAGCTGCTCCATATCCAGGTGGGCACCGGTCAGGTACCCGCACTCACCACCGCGGGGTGGATCGCACTGCAGGACGGGGACACCGACGCAGCAATCTCCTTCGCCGCCGAAGCTGTTGCCGAGGCCTCACGCCGTCAGGCCCGGGCCGCCCTGGCCGAGGCGCTGGAGCTGTCAGTGCTCGCCGGCGGCGTCAGTGATGGTGAGGCTCGACTGCGTGAGGCGGCGTCGATCTGGGAGGGCATCGGCAATCCGATCGGTCTCCAGATCAACGCGATCGTTCACGCGCACCTCTTCGGGACTCCATTTGCCGAGCGGCTGGCCCGCGCAAGCCTGCGATCGCTCGGGGTCCAGGACGACGCGTACGGCATCGCCGGCCAGCTTCACGTGCTCCGCTCAGATGCAGATGGAGTCCCCATACGTGTGCACACCCTCGGCACGTTCGTCCTCTATCGTTCCGGCAAACCTGTCGCCGCTTCCGAGTGGCCGTCGCGCAAGGCTCGCGACGTCCTCAAGATTCTCGCGGCGCGTGGCACCAGCGGCATCCGGCGCGAGGAGATCGCGGACATGCTGTGGCCCGACGACGATGACCCGGGAAGCAAGCTGTCGGTCGCCCTGTCTCATCTCAGGCGGGTGCTCGACCCCGACAAGCAGTACGACCCCAGCCACTTCATCATCGCTGACCGCGCGAGCATCCGGCTCGACATCAACAATGCCTCGGTCGACGTCGTGGAGTTTCGGGGAGCCGCCAGCGAGTCGCTCGCGGCACACGCGGCCCGCGAGCCCGGGGCGATCGACATGCTGGAGGCGGCGGCAGCCATGCACACGGGCGACTTCCTTGCCGACGACCTGTACGAAGACTGGGCTGCTGAGGCGCGCGACGAAGTCGAGGGGCTCGGGGGCGAAGTCGTCCGCGTCCTCGCCTTCGCCCTGGCCAAGACCAGCGATCCACAACGATCCGTCGGCTGGTTCGCCCGACTGCTCACCTACGACCCGCACGACGAGCCGACCTATGAAGCACTGATCTGGGTGCTGGCGGAAGCCCGCCGACACGGAGAGGCCCGTCGATACCACCGGATGTACGAGATGCGGATGCGTGAGCTCGACGTGCCGGCGCAGTCACTCGAGGAGATGACCGGCTGACACGCAGCGCCGACGTGGCGGGGCATCGCCGCGACTGGTGCAGGTCTAGGCGTAGAGGTCCGGGCGAGCGGTCAGCGTGACTGGTTGGCGCTGACCGGTGGTCAACGAGAGGACTCCGGCTGCGGCCACGACATTCGCGACGTGACCGTCCCACGCGCTCGGGCCGCGAACGGCGTCTCGCAAGGCGTCCTCGACCCACGACGCCAGCTCGAGCCGGTAGGCGGCCGCGAAGTGCGCCACGAAGTCGCTCCGGATCGCGGTCGACTCGGCGCCCCCGCGACGAGTCCCGATGCGGGCCAGTGGCCGAAGCTCTGCCGTGCCGGAGGTGCCGACGACCTCGCACCGGATGTCGTATCCGTACGACGCGTTCACGAACACCTCGGCGCTCACGATCGTCCCTCGACTCATCCGGATGGTCGCGAGCTGCGGATCCCGCAGACCTTCGGAGACAGGCGAAATGATCTCGATCTCGGCGATCTCGTCGTCCAAGAGCCAACGGACCGTGTCGAGCTCGTGGATCATCGAACCCGTCACGATGCCCGCGTCGGTCGCACTGGTGTGGCTCGACGCGTTGCGGTGCACGTGATGCACCAGTCGCACGTCCCCCAGCCGGCCGGAGCGCAGCTCGTCGCGCAGCTCGTTGTAGCCCGGGTCGTACCGGCGCATGAAGCCGACCTGGACCAGCCGGCGACCCCCTGCCACCTCGGCTTCGACGACACCCAGCGACTCCTCGGGATTGACCGCCAACGGCTTCTCGCACAGGACGTGCTTGCCTACGGCGAGGCATGACCGCACCAGATCAGCGTGCGTCTGGTCCGGGGAGGCAATGATGATCGCGTCGACAGATGAGGAGTCGATCAACGCCTCGGCCGAGGATGCGACGTCTGCGAAGGCCGGCCGTGCGACGGCGCGTGCCGTCTCGACGTCGAAGTCGTAAACCTCGGACACGCGCGCCGACGGGACGCTGCGGGTGAGCGTTCTGATGTGGTCGGCGCCCATGGCGCCAGCCCCGATGACACCGATCCGCAGGCTCACAGCACCACCCAACGTCGCTCGGTGGACGACTCGAGCATCGCCTCGACGACGTCAGCGGCCACCACCGCGTCGTGGATCGTGGCCCCGACCGGCCCGCCCCGCGAGATCGACTCGATCAGCCGCCGAGCCTCGACGACCTTGAGATCGTCGAAGCCCATGGGGTTGTTGGGCCCGGGCTGGAAGGCGCCGAAGTCACCGTCCCCGGGTGCCGCATACCGGGTCGTGTAGAAGGCGTTCTGGAAATCCTGGTCGATGCACACCTGCAGCTCGTTCATCCGGCGGAAGTCCCACGCAAGGGCACCGGCGGCCCCGTGCACCTCGATGCCGTAGGTGTTCTGCTCGCCGACGGCACAGCGGCTGGCCTCCAGGATGCCGCGCGATCCGTCAGCGAAACGCAGCAGTGCGTTGACGTAGTCCTCATTCTCGACCTCACCCAACGCACCGTAGCCGCGCTCATAGTGCATCGCACCCGGCGCGGCCTGCGGCCGGTGCCCGATGAAGGTCGCGCGGTCGACCACCAGCTCGGCAATGTCGGCGACGACGTGCCGGGCCAGATCAGCCGCATGGCTGACCAGATCGCCGAGCACGCCGCTGCCGGCGAACTCGTTCTTAAACCGCCATGACAGCGCCCCGTCGGGATGGGCGGCGTAGTCCGAGATGAACCGGACCGAGGTGTGCTCGATCGCGCCCAGGCGCCCGGTCGACACCAGCTCGCGGGCCAGCTCGACCGCCGGCACGTTGCGGTAGTTGAACCCGGCGGCGGACTGCACGCCGGCCAGATCGACCGCTTCGGCGATCTCCCGGGTCTCGATCGCGCTGCGGCCAGCTGGCTTCTCGACCCACAGATGCTTGCCGGCCCGTGCCGCAGCGACCGCGACGTCGCGGTGGATGAAGTTGGGCCCCGTCACGCACACCAGATCGATGTCGTCCCGGGCGACGAGGTCGTTCCAGTCCGCGAAGACATGCTCGAACCCATATGCCGCGGCCGCCCGCTCGGCACGGTCGTCGACGGCCGTGTCCGCGACGGCGACGAGACGCGGAGCCAGCGGGCTGTCGGTGTAGTGCTGCATCAGGCGGCTCAGCGCTCGCGCATGAACCTGGCCCATCCAGCCGAAACCGACGATTCCGACGCGGAGCTCAGAGGTCATCGGTCCACGTCGGACTTGAGCTCGTGGACCACCTCGGAGTCCGACCCCATGGCCGCCTCCAGCTCCTGGGCCAGCGTCTCCAGCTCGGCGCCGCCGGCCATCATCGTGGTCAGGTCGTCGAGTGACAGTTCTGCTTTGGGGAAGTCGCCGATGCTCCGGCCCCGACGCAGCAGCATGAACCGGTCCCCGACGGGATAGGCGTGATGCGGATTGTGCGTGATGAACACGACGCCGAGGCCGCGATCGCGGGCTTTCGCGATGTACTTCAGCACGACACCGGACTGCCTGACTCCGAGCGCTGCCGTCGGCTCGTCGAGGATCAGGATCCGCGCACCGAAGTAGACCGCCCGCGCGATCGCGACGCACTGGCGCTCGCCGCCGGACAACGTGCCGATCGTCTGCTCGACGTCACGCAGGTCGATGCCCATCGCGGCGAGCTCGGTCTTGGTGGTCTGCTTCATGAAATCGATGTCGAGCTTCTTGAACGGACCCCAGCCAAGGGTGGGCTCGCTGCCGAGGAAGAAGTTCCGCCACACCGGCATCAGAGGGACGACAGCCAGGTCCTGGTACACCGTGGCGATCCCACGCTCCAGCGCCGCGCGGGGACTCGAGAAGGCCGTCGCCTCGCCATCGATGAGCAGCTCCCCGTCGGAGTGCTCGTGGGAGCCCGACAGGATCTTGATGAACGTCGACTTGCCGGCTCCGTTGTCGCCGAGCACGCAGGTGACCTGCCCAGCCCGGACGGAGGTAGACACGTCGCTCAGGGCGATGATGTTGCCGTAGTGCTTGCCGATGCCCTTGACCTCGATGACCGGCGTCCCTGACGGCGCCGGAGCATGCTGGTCGGTTGGCCGGCTGGCCGCGGCCTTCTTGCTGCGCTTGCGCATCATCGTGCCGTCTCCGCTCGCTTGCGTACCCACTCGTTGAGCAGGACTGCACCCAGCAGCATCACGCCCAGGAATGCCTTGAGCCAGTTGTTGTCCCAGCCTGAGTAGACGATGCCCTGGTTGACCATGCCGTAGATCAGGGCGCCCAGCGCCGCGCCGATCGCGGATCCGTAGCCGCCGGTCATCAGGCAACCGCCGACGACCGCGCAGATGATGTAGATGAACTCCTGACCGACGCCGGTGTTGCTCTGCACCGTCGAGGTGGTGAAGAGAAGCAGCATGCCGACGAGCCAGCCTGCGCCGGCGGTGGTCATGAAGAGCCCGACCTTGGTCCTGAACACCGGCACGCCGACCTGACGCGCAGCGGTCTGGGCCCCACCGACCGAGAAGATCCAGTTGCCGGTCTTGGTCCGCAGCAGGACCCAGGTCGCCACCACCGTGACCGCGAGCCACCAGAACACCGAGGCGTACACGAGGCCGCCGTTGACGCTCAGGTTCGAGCCGAAGAGCCGCTTGGCCTGATCGTAGTAGGGAACATCTGACATGCCCTGGATGGCAACCTGGCCGATCAGCGCCTTGGTGCCGGCCAAGTCGATGCCCTGCAGCACGAAGAACGTCCCGAGCGTGACGATGAAGCTCGGCAGGCCCGTCTTCATCACCAGGATCCCGTTGATCGCCCCGGCGCCGAGCGCGAGACCGAGCGAGACGATGATCGCCGCCCAGATGTTGAGGCCGTACTCCGTCGTCAGCACCCCGACGACCAGACCCGTGAAGCCCGTCATCGCGCCGGCCGACAGGTCGAACTCGCCGCCGATCATCAACAGGGCCACCGCCACGGCCATGATGCCGATCGTCGAAGCACCCCGCAGCCACGTGCTGGCACCGCTTGGCGTCGCGAAGACGTCCGTGGTGACCGCGAAGAACGCGAAGATGGCGATCGCTGCGACCAGCGCGCCGATCTCGGGCCGCTTCAGCAGCGCCGTCAGGGTCGAGGTTCGAGCGACCCGCTCGTCAACGACGGTGGCTGTCGTCATGTCTGCTCCGTTGCTCAGTCTGTGCGGATTGGACCGACTGGCCCCGGAGCCCGGTCTCCCGGGCCCCGGGATCAGGTCAGCGGGTGCCGTTTCCTGCGAACTTCAGGACCGCATCAGCGTTGTCCTTGGTGATGAAGGCGGGGCCGGAGTTGATCGGCTGCCCACCACCGATGTCATTGCCGTTGATCGACTTCAGGTACAGACCCGTGACACCCAGGAAGCCCTGGACGTAGGGCTGCTGATCGATGGCAAACAGGATCTTGTCGGCCTGGATGTCCTTGAGGACGTCCTCGGAGAGGTCGAACGTTGCCACCTTGGCCTTGCTGCCGGAGTCGCTGACCGCCGCGACAGCGTCGATCGCATACTGGCCGCCGAGTGTCACGACGGTGTCGATGTTCTTGTCGGCCTGCAGCTTGGACGTGATGGTCGCCTGCACCGCGTTGTCGTCGGTGCCGTCGACCTGCAGGTTGTTGACTGTTCCGCCAAAGGTGTTGGCGATCGCCTTGCAGCGCTCCTCCAGACCGACGTTGCCGGCTTCCTGGATGACGCAGATGACGTTCTTCTGGCCCTCGGTCTTGAGCCGCTCACCAACGGCCTCACCGGCGATGGTCTCGGTCTGTCCCACGTGGGTCAGTGCGCCGAAGTCCTTGAACTTGTCGACGCCGGAATTGATCGTGATGACCGGGACGCCCGCGGCGACGGCCTTCTTGACGCTGGCCTCGAGACCATCAGGGTTGGCCATCGAGATGACGATGCCGTTGACCTTGTCGGCAACCGCGCCATCGATCAGCTGGGACTGCTTGGCCGGATCGGCGTCCGAGCTGTAGTTGACCGTGACGCCGTAGTCCTTGCCGGCCTGCTCCGCACCGGACTTGACCCGGTCCCAGAATGCATCGCCGGGCGCGCCGTGGGTGATGACCGCGTACTTGTAGTCCTTCTTGGCGGTGTCGGCGGTGCCGCTGTCGCTGCCCGTGCCGCTGCACGCAGCCACCACGGCGCCGACGGCGACGATCGCTCCTACTAGCTTGATTCTGGACATGTGATCTTCCTGTCTCTTCGTTGGCGACCTGACGTCATTGTGCCGTCGGGAAGTTCAATTGCGCGAGCGATTCCTCGCTGATGTCGGGCCACCGGGTGGTGACGACCTTTGCCTGGGTGTAGAACCGCACCCCTTCGGGGCCGTGGATGTGATGATCGCCGAACAGTGAGTCCTTCCAGCCTCCGAAGGAGTGGAAGGCCATCGGCACCGGTACCGGCACGTTGATGCCGATCATGCCGACATGCACCTTCCGCTGGAAGGATCGTGCCACTTCACCCGAAGAGGTGAACACCGCTGTGCCGTTGCCATACGGATTGGCGTTGACCAGGTCGATCGCGGCATCCAACGTCGGAACCCGAAGCACGGCCAGCACGGGCCCGAAGATCTCGTCGGTGTAGACCGACATCTCGGTGGTCACGTGATCAAGCAGGGTCGGTCCGACGAAGAAGCCTGACTCGTGCCCGGCGACGACCAACCCGCGGCCATCCACCACGACCTTGGCACCTGCATCCTCACCCTGACCGATGTAGTCGACGACCCGGTCGCGGGATGCCTCGGTCACGACGGGCCCCATCTCGGCGTCCGGATCGGTGCCGACGCCGACTCTGAGGCCAGTCGAGCGCTCGCGGAGCTTGTCGACCAACGTGTCAGCAGCGGGGCCGACCGCCACGACGGCACTGATCGCCATGCAGCGCTGCCCGGCCGAACCGTATCCCGCGGCGACGATGTGATCGGCAGCGAAGTCCAAGTCGGCGTCCGGCATGACCACGGCGTGATTCTTGGCTCCCCCGAGTGCCTGCACCCGCTTGCCCGTCCGGCTGGCTCCAGCGTGGACGTACCTGGCGATCGGCGTTGATCCGACGAACGAGACGGCCGCGATGCCGGGATGCTCCAGGATCGCGTCGACCGCGACCTTGTCGCCGTGGACGACGTTGAACACCCCGTCCGGCAGACCTGCCTGCTGATAGAGCCGCGCGACCAGGTCGGAGGCGCCCGGGTCACGCTCGGACGGCTTGAGCACGAACGTGTTGCCGCACGCTATCGCGACGGGATGCATCCACATCGGCACCATGATGGGGAAGTTGAATGGTGTGATCCCGGCGACCACACCGATCGGCTGACGGAATGTGTGCGAGTCGACACCACGCGAGACATTGTCGTTGAACTCGCCCTTCAGCAGCTGCGGGATGCCCGCCGCGAACTCCACGACCTCGCGACCCCGCACGACCTCGCCCCGCGCGTCCTCGAGCGTCTTGCCATGCTCGGAGGAGATGATGGCGGCGAGCTCGTCCTCATGCTCGACGAGCAACTGGCGCAGGTCGAACATGACTCGCGAGCGGACAGTTACTGACGTCTCGCTCCACGTCTGATAGGCCGTCGCTGCTGCCTGCACGGCCGCATCGACATCCCCGGCCGTGCCGAGTCGTACCTGCGACGGGATGGTTCCCGCGGCAGGGTCGAAGACGTCGGCAAGGCGATCGCTCTCGCCGGCCGACCGCGCTCCGGCGATCCAGTGGTCGTAGGTCGTCATCGGCTTTCCTTCTGCTCGTTCGGTGGCGCGAGGTGCGTGCGCTGGTGGGACTTGTGCTCGTCGTAGGTGGCTCGGGCGACCTGGGTCGACTCCAGGGTCGAGGTCTCCGCGACCGGAACGTCCCACCACGCGTGGCTGTCCGGCGCTGACGTCGACGGGTCCGTCTCGACGTGGATCACCGTGGTTCGAGTCGACCGCCTGGCCGTGCCGATCGCTGCGCGAAAGTCCGCGATGGTGGACACCGGCAGGACGTCGGCCCCGAGGCTGGCCGCGTTCGCAGCGAGATCGACCGGAAGCCGATCACCGTCGATCCCGGTGTCGGTGCGATAGCGGTACTGCGTGCCGAACCGCTGCGAGCCGAGCGACTCCGACAGCGCTCCGATCGAGGCGAATCCGTGATTCTGCACGAGGACCACGATGATCTTGATGCCCTCGGCCACCGCGGTCACCAGCTCGGTGTTCATCATCAGGTAGGAGCCGTCGCCGACCATCACGAACACGTCACGCGGGTCCGACTCGTCGAGTGCGGCCATCTTTGCGCCGAGCCCGCCGGCGATCTCGTAGCCCATGCAGGAGAACCCGTACTCGACGTGATATCCCTTCCGATCGCGGGTGCGCCACAGCTTGTGCAGATCCCCGGGCATCGAGCCTGCGGCGCACAGCACGATGTCGCGCGGGTCCGACAGCTCGTTGACCGCACCGATCACCGCGGACTGGGCGGGCAGTGGCCGGACATCGAGGTCGTATGCGCGCTGGACGACGTCGTCCCACTGTGCGGCGAGCTCGGTCGCGTGGGCCGAGTACGCAGGGTCTGTCGTCCACTCCCCGAGCCCCGCGGTCAGGGCGGTCAGGCCCTCTCGGGCATCGGCAACCAGGGCGGTGGCGCCGAGCTTGTGCGAGTCGAAGGACGAGACGTTCAGGTTGACGAAGCGGACGTCACCGGCCGCGAACACCGTGCGTGAGGCAGTCGTGAAGTCGCTGTAGCGGGTGCCGACACCGATCACCAAATCGGCCTCCGCGGCCAACGCGTTGGCTGCGGTGGTGCCGGTGGCACCGATCGCCCCGACCGCTTGCGGATGGTCGTACGGCAGCGCGCCCTTGCCGGCCTGGGTCTCGGCGACCGGGACACCTGTCGCCTCGGCGAAGGCACGTAGGGCGTCGTTCGCGCGGCTGTAGGTCACGCCGCCGCCGGCGACGACCAGGGGGCGTCGTGCAGCACTGATGGCCGCCACGGCACGGCTCAGGGCGGCCGGCTCCGGCACTGCCCGGGCGACGTGCCAGACCCGGCGCGCGAACAGCTCGTCCGGCCAGTTCCATGCCTCGGCCTGGACGTCCTGCGGCAGCGCTAGGGTGACGGCGCCTGTGACTGCAGGATCGGTGAGCACGCGCATCGCGTTCAGCAGCGCAGGCGCCAGCTGCTCGGGGCGATGCACCCGATCGAAGTACGCAGACACCGGACGCAGTGCGTCGTTGACCGAGATGTCGCCGCTGGCCTGATTCTCGAGCTCCTGCAGGACTGGATTGGCGACCTTGGTGGCGAAGGTGTCGCCGGGCAGCAGCAGGACCGGAAGCCGATTGATGGTGGCCAGCGCGGCGCCGGTGACCAGGTTGGTGGCGCCGGGCCCGACCGAGGCCGTGACGGCCATCGCGGCAAGCCGGTCGCGCTGGCGGGCGTAGGCGACCGCGGCGTGAACCATGGCCTGCTCGTTGCGTCCTTGGTGGTAGCGCAGATGAGTGCGATCCCCGGACAGCGATCGCTCCAAAAGCGCCTGCCCGACACCGGCGACGTTGCCGTGGCCGAAGATTCCCCAGCACCCCGCGAAGAAGGGGTTCTCGACGCCGTCGCGCTCGACCTGCTGGGACTCCAGGAACCGGACGACGGCCTGTCCGACGGTCATGCGTACGCTCACCGATTCGCTCCGTCCGTGCCGGTGAAGGGCAGCCGGGAGTCGATCTCCTGATCGGCCCACGTCTCCCGGACCCAGGTGTGGGCCGGATCGTCGCAGATCAGCCAGGCGCGCTCGGCGCCGGGTCCGGCCATGACGTTGAGGTAGTACAGGTCGTAGCCGGGCGCCGCGATCGAGGGGCCGTGCCATCCGTGCGGAATCAGGACCACGTCACCCGAGCGGATCTCCGCCGTGATGTCGATGTCGGCCTGCTCGTGGCCGTAGACCCGTTGGAATCCGATGCCCGGTCCATGGGGGCCGTCGGCCACCTCGAAGTAGTAGATCTCCTCGAGCGCCGTCTCGCCCTCGCGCTGCTCGTCATGCTTGTGCGGAGGCCACGACGACCAGTTCCCGCCCGGCGTCAGCACCTCGCACGCGATGAGACGGTCGGCCTCGAGCACGCCGGGGACGCCGAAGTTGTTGACCTGCCTGCTCGACTGTCCTGCGCCCCGCATCTCGACCGGGACGTCGATCTTGGCGAGATGCGCCGGCGACAGCCGGCGCTCGCAACGAGCAGAGGCCAGCGCGAACCGGCCACCCAACTCGCTGACGACCGAGAGCTCGGCGTCCCGCGGGACGTAGACCGTGTCGCTGGGTCCCGCGAAGACACTGCTGCGTCCTTCCAGGTGATACGTGTGCCCATCGACGGCCACGTCGGCCGAACCGGTCAGCGGCACGATGACGTGCTCGGACTCGCCCGTGCCGAACGACTCGCGTTGACCGGGTGCCAGCTCGAGGATCCGCAGGCCGCAGTAGCCCCAGCCTGCGCTTCGCGGGGTGATCTCGAGCGCGAACGGCTCGACCGCGGCTTCTCCCGCCCGTACGACCAGACTCACGCCGTCATCATCTCCACGGTTGCGTCAACAGCGGATTCGACGCCGCCGTCCGGCGGAAACAGCAAGGTGCGGCCGACGACCATGCCGCGCACGCTGGGGCTCGCGAGCGCCTTCGACCAGGAGGCGAACTGGGCGGTCTGGTCGGCCCCCACCTCTCCCCCGAGCAGCACGACCGGCAGCGTCGTGGCGGCCAGCACGGCCTCCATGTTGTCGACGACGGGCAGCTTCAGCCAGGTGTACGCGGAGGTTGCGGCCAGCCCGGCCGACACTGTTGCCGAGCGGATCACCGCCTCGGTCGTCAGGTCGTTGCGAATCCGCCCCGTGGTGTCGCGACGGGAGATGAACGGCTCGACCATCGCCATCACGGCGTGCGTTGCCAGCTCGCTGACCGCCCGCGCGCACGACTGCATCGTGGCGACGGTGTGATGATCCTCGGGGTCGATGCGGAACAGCATCTTGCCCCCTTGATAGCCAGCGGCCGCGATGCCCGCGGCGTCATATCCGGTGAAGCGGTCGTCGATCTCGAACACCGTGCCGGCCAGTCCGCCGCGGTTCATCGAGCCGATCACGACCTTGCCCTCCAACGCGCCGAGAAGCAACAGGTCCTCGATGACGTCGGCGGTGCCGAGAACCCCGTCGACGCCGGGGCGCGCGAGCGCCCGCACCAGTCGGGACAGCAGCTCGGCGCGATCACCCATCGCCAACGGATCCTCGCCTGCGCGCAGTGCTCCGCGTGCTGGGTGGTCGGCCGCGACCAGCAGGAGCCTGCCGGTCTGTCCCACCAGCCCCTCGGGCTGCTGGCGCCGTGCGGCCAGATCGCCGATCCGCTCGGGGTGCAGCGCGCGGGTCTGGACGAGCTTGGCGATGCTTGCGGCGTCGACGGTGATCATCGGACACCTCCCGGGGTTGTGACGGAGCCAGCGGCCAGGACGGCCGAGACCTGATCGACCGTGGGCATGGCATCCGCACAGGAGAGCTGGCCTGCGACGTAGGCACCGGCCGCGTTGGCGAACGTCAGGAGTCGCCTGAGGTCCCATCCGCTCAACAGACCATGGACGAGCGCACCGCCGAAGGCATCGCCAGCACCCAGTCCGTTGACCACGTCGACCGCGACGGGCGGCACGAGGATCGACTCCTCTCCGCGCACGCCCAGCACGCCGGCGGGACCCTGCTTGACGACCGCCAGCTCGACGCCGGCTGCGCGCAATGCCCTGGCCGCCATCTCGGGCTCGGTCTCACCGACTGCGACCTCGCACTCCTCCCGGTTGCCCACCGCGACCGTGACGTGAGGCAGTGCCGCCCGCATCTGGCCGGTCGCGACCGCAGCGGACTCCCAGAACATCGGGCGGTAGTCCAGGTCGAGCACGGTGATCCGCTCTCCGGCCTGCGGGTCGGTGCTCCGTGCCTCCAACGCGGCAAGGTGCGCCGTGCGGCTGGGCTCCTGCGAGAGCCCGGTCCCGGTCACCCAGAACACGTCGGCCGCGCGGATCGCATCGAAGTCGAGCTCGGCGACATCGATCTCCAGATCCGGCGCCTTGGGCTCGCGGTAGAAGTACAGCGGGAAGTCGTCCGGCGGGAAGATCTCACAGAAGGTGACGGGCGTCGGCAGGCCCGCGACGGGACTGACCCAACGGTCGTCGACACCGAAGTCGCGCAGTGCGGCGTGGACGAACCGGCCGAACGGGTCATCGCCCGTACGAGTGATGGTCGCAGCGCTTCGGCCGAGGCGCGCCGCAGCGACAGCGACGTTGGTCGAGCTGCCACCGAGGAACTTGGCGAACGACGTCACGTCCTCCAGATGACGGCCGACCTGCTCGGGATAGAGGTCGACGCCGACGCGCCCCATCGTGATGAGCTCCAGATGTGTCACGCGAGCACTGCCCTCACGTACTCCAGGCTTGCCCGGACGTCTGCGACGGGGCCCTCGCCCTCCGGCTCGCCGTCCTTGAACATGACATCCTGCTCCAGGACGTACCAGCCTCCGTAGCCCGCGGCCCGCAGCGCCTCGAGCATGGCCCTGATGTCGACGTCGCCCGTACCCAGCACCCGCCACATGCCGTCGGCGACCGCTTCGGAGAACGAGATCTCCTGCGCGACGACCTGGGCGGCCTTGCGCGCGTCGACGTCCTTCAGGTGCACGTGCCGGACCCGCTCCACGTTGTCGAGCGTGATGGCGACGGGGTCAGCTCCTGCCGCGGCAAGGTGGCCGGTGTCGATGCAGAACCCGATGTGCGCGCCGTCGACGACGCGTTGCACGTGTTCGGCAGATTCGACCAGCGTCCCCATGTGCGGGTGTATCACCGCGAGCACGCCACGTTCGCAGGCGCGCGCCGCGATGCGGTCGAGATTGCCGAGCAAGGTCTTCCACTGCAGGTCATCGAGCAGCGGGCGCTCGTCATAGCCGTCGACACCGGTCGCCGCGGCCAGCACGACGACCTCGGCACCCGTGACCAGGCAGCCTTCGATGAAGGCGTCGACAGCGGCCATCGGGTCGCGGTCCGGGTCGTGCAGCACGACCGGCAGGAATCCGCCGACCGCCTGCAGCCCGTAGGTCTGGAGGAAGTCGCGTCGCGTCACCGGATCCTCGGGAAGGAAGCCGTCCGGGCCGAACTCGGTCGCGGTCAGGCCCAGTCCTTCCATCTCGGCCATGACACGCTCGGCAGACAGCTGGTGTCCCCAGCCCGGCACCTCGCACACGCCCCACGAGATGGGGGCACCGGCCACGCGGGGGCCGATCTGGCGCTGATCGCTCGCGGTCATGCAGATCCTTTTCCGAGTTTGTGCTGACAAAGTATCAGCACGAGTGTGGCGCTCCTCACACTTCGCGTCAACCCTTTGTCCTGACATATTGACGTATTGACATGGCCCATTAAATTGTCCGTATGGTCGCGCCCCGGTTCACCCTCGACAGATCCAGTCCTGTCCCGCTGTACTTCCAGATCGCCGAGCAGTTCGAGACCGCGATCCTCAGCGGCAAGATCGCGCCCGGCGAGCGCATCGACAACGAGATATCACTGGCGAAGAACCTGGGACTGTCCCGCCCCACGATGCGGCAGGCGATCCAGGTGCTGGTCGACAAGGGCATGCTGGTGCGCAAACGCGGCGTCGGCACCCAGGTCGTGCACGGAAAGATCCGCCGCTCGGTCGAGCTCACCAGTCTGTTCGACGATCTCAGCGCCGCAGGTCAGCAACCCCGCACCGAAGTCATCGCGGTCGCAACGGTCGCTGCCGAGGAGGATGTCGCGCACGAGCTGCAGCTACAACCCGGCGATGACGTGTGGTCACTCGAGCGGCTCCGGTTTATCGGCGCGCAGCCACTCGCCCTGATGCACAACTTCATTCCGGTCGACGTTATCGATCTGGCCGCGGTGGATCTGGAGCAGTCGGGCCTGTACGCCTACCTGCGCTCCTCCGGGATTCTGATGCGCGTGGCTCGCCAGCGCATCGGCGCCCGCGGGGCAACGGTCGACGAGGGTGCCCTGCTGGGCGAGAAGAAGGGCGCTCCCCTGCTGACGATGCAGCGCACGGCGTACGACAACGCCGGACGCGCCGTGGAGTACGGTCGGCACGCCTACCGACCTGAGCTCTACGCCTTCGAGCTCACGCTCGTCGACCGCTGAGGACGCCGCCGCCGCTGGTCAGCCCTCGAGCTCGGCCTTGATGCTCGCCAGGGTTCGATCGATCCCGTCGCGCAGCTCGGCGTCATGGGACTCAGCACCGCCCAGCGCCAGTCGTGCGGTGAGCCGCACCGACAACGAGGGATCAACCAGGGCAGTACGCCGCTCGACCAGTCGCGTCCCGGCGGCGGTCGGCTCGATCTCATACGACCAGTCCACGTTGGTCGGCCAGACGTGGAACGTGAACGCTCCACGTCCACCGTCCTGTGCCGGGGGCTTCCATCGCGTGATCCGGCTTGTCGTGGGCCAGACGAATCCCTTGCGACGGTTGAGGTTGACCCCCCGACGACCCACCTTCGGCCGGCCGAACATCAACGTTCCGACGAGCTCGGGACTGCGGCGCTTCATGGCCGAGACATCGGAGACCGCCGCCCACACCTGGTCCGGTGTCGCGTCGATCTCGATGGACGACTCGAGTGCTGGCTGACCCACGACTCAGACCCGCTCGGCTTCGGACTTGATGCGCTCGAGAGTCTGCCGGATCCCGGCGTCGAGCTCCTGCTCGAACTCCTCGACCCCTCCGAGCAGGCCCTTCACTGCTGCGTTCGAGATGGCAGCCACACCACGGGGCGTGTGCCGGCTCTCGGTCAGGCGGGTGCCGGTCGCGGTCGGCTCGAGCTCGAACGACCAGACCGTCCGGTTCTCCAGGATCCGAAAGGACAACCGGTGATCTGGCTCGAAGTCCACGACCCGGGCATTGGTGGGCCACCGCTTCCAGCCCTGACGGTTCAGGTTCAGGGTGCGGGCTCCCTGCTTCACCTCACCGCCGAAGACCTTCATGCTCACGCACTGCGGACTCCACTCACCCATCCGCTTGAGATCGGAGACGATGGCCCAGACCCGCGCCGCAGGGGCTTCGATCTCGATGCTGTGGGCGATGAGCGACTGGTTGGGCATGAATCTCCTGGGATCGGGTCGAGCAAGGGTCAGGCGTGACGTGGCGCAGCGGGCAGGGCACGCTGCTTGCGCGCGTGGGAGTTGAGCCACTCGACGAGCCAGTCTCCCACCTGGGGATGATTGAGCAAGGCGAAATGGTGGGCACTCGGGAGATACTCGAACGTCGCGCCGTCAACGATGGGCCCGGCGCGGCCGACCCCGGTGGCCGACGAGAAGTGCACGAGCAGGTCGCCCAGCACCGAGCTCAGCGGATGGCGCTGCGAAGCACCCAACGTCGCCGCCACGAAGTGGTACTCCGCGAGCGGTAGCGGCGCCGCGGCGATGCGGTCCAGACCCCATTGCCCGGTGAGGTCCTGACCCTCCCACTCGTCCTTGGTGATGTATCCGTGCCGCAGATCCACTATGCCAGCCGAGCGCGACTCAAGGATCGAGCTGAACGGGCTCGACTCCGGCCAGAATCGCAGCAGCCGCGATCCCAGATGAGCAACCTTCTCGAGATTTGCCCCGGCGTGAGGCGTGCCCAAGCACACGACGTCTCGCACGAGGTGGTGCCAGGTCTGACCGGTCGCGGTGGCGTGATTGGTGGCGGCCCGCGCGACGAGGCCACCCATCGAGTGGCCGATCAGCGTGATGCGGGTGACCGGCACGGGCCACTGGGCGACAAGCTGCTGCAGGAGGACGTCGAGGTGCTTGCCGTTCTCCGAAATGTGCAGGCCCGTGTTGTAGCGGATCATGACCGGCGTGCCATCGGTCTCGGCGACGATCCGTTCGGCGTAGGTCGTGCCATGCACCTTGGCGGCGTTGGACCACGATTCGTCGTTCTCGCAGAGCCCGTGCACGAACACGACGGGGTGGCTGGTGCCGGCCCGGAAGGCTTCGGCGAGCGGCCACGACGTCACCGGGACGTCCTGGCCCTCATGTCGGATGGCCATCGTGATGGCCTGCGGGTCGTCGAGCATGCGCAGCTCATCACCGATCAGCCCGTTGACCGCCGCGACGACGAGTCGGCCGCGGCGGGTGTCCTCGAGTGGCCTCCCCACACCGCGCGTCGCCAGCGCTCGTATCGAGCCGCTCGAGACACGCAGCACGCCGGAGACAGCACCGTAGACCGAGGTCACCACTGCGTCGTGCAACGACTCAGGCAGGCGACCGCCGACGACGCGAGTGGCCTGGAATGCCCGCCGCGAGATCGCGGTGTGCAGATCCCGGGCGGTCGCGACGATCAAGCGGTCGCTGTAGTCCAGAGCCAGCGCCGCCACGTCGGTGGTTCGTGCGGGCTCGACAGGCATGGTCCCATACTGCCGGTATCCGAAGAGAAAGTGAACTCCCGCGCGGGGAGTCCTCGGTCACGCCTCGGCGTTGTCCTCGTCGGCGGCCTCGACCTCGTCGGCGTAACGGCCGTCGGCCTGCAGCTTGGACAGCTCGATGACGTTGCCGGACTTGTCGACGACCTTGGCCGACTCCACCAGCGATGCCAGCGCCTTGCCGCGCAGCACCTCGCTGACCATCTCGGGCACGTGGTTGTGCTCCATGATGTGCTGGATGTACGAGTTGGGGTCCTCGCCAGACTGCTGGGCGCGGCGCATGATGTGCTGCGACAGCTCGGCGTCGTCGATGCCGAACTCCTCGGTCGCGACGACCTGGTCGAGCACGAACTGGGCGACCAGCGAGTCGCGCACGCGCTTCTCCAGGTCAGCCTCGAACTCGTCAATCGTCTGCTCCTCGTCGTCGAGGTAGGTCTGGAACTCGACGCCGGCCATCGTGAGCTGCTGCTCGATCTGCTCGCGGCGGCTCGCGATCTCCTCGGTCACCAGGCTCTCGGGCAGCGGGGCATCGATCCGGCTGACGATCTCGTCCAGGATCAGGTCGCGGGCCTCGTTGGCCTGCTCCATGCGCTTCCCACGTGTGACGCGATCGGCAAGGTCGGCGCGCAGCTCATCGATCGTGTCGAATTCAGAGGCGGTCTGCGCGAACTCCTCGTCGAGCTCGGGCAGCTGCTGCTCCTTGACGTCCTTGACCGTGACGGTCACGTCGACGTCCTGCCCGGCGAGCTCGCCACCGACGAGCTGCGTCGTGAATGTCTTGGTCTCGCCAGCCTTGAGGCCCGTGACGGCCTCGTCAAGACCGTCGAGCATTGTGGCCTTGCCGATCGTGTACGGCATGCCGGCAGCCTGGGCCGCTTCGATCTCCTCGCCATCCTGTGCGGCGGACAGATCGATCGTCAGGAAGTCACCTTCGGCGGCAGCCCGGTCGACCTCGGCGAACGTGGCGAAACGCTCACGCAGGGCCGTGATCTGCTCCTCGATGTCGTCGTCGGCGACGGACGAGTCCTCGACCGTCACCTCGATCGACGCCACATCTGGAAGATCGAGCTCGGGTCGGACGTCGAGCTCGGCCGTGACCTCGATCGGCTCGCCGTCGACGAACTTGGTGAGATCGATCTCCGGCTGGCTGAGGGGCTGGATCTTGGTGTCCTGCAGGGCTTGGTTGTACCAGCCGGGAAGCGCCGAGTTGATCGCCTCGTCGAGCACTGCGGTGCGCCCGATCCGCTGATCGACGATTGCCGCGGGAACCTTGCCCTTGCGGAAGCCGGGGATGGTGATCTGTGAGCCGATCGTCTTGTAGGCAGCATCGAGGCTGGGCTTGAACTCCTCGAACGGCACCTCGATGGTGAGCTTGACCCGGGTCGGGCTCAGTGTCTCGGTGGTGCTTTTCACGTGACTGACTCCTGCATGATCTCGGCGCTTGGAAGGGGGCGCTGCTGCCGGAGCACATCGGGCAGAAACAGCGACGTACCAGTCTCTCATGGGACCCCGGGTGGACCCAAAGGAGTCTCGCCACCCGCCCCTCTTCGCGATTTGTGACGAGTTCAACGCTTACGACATCCGAAACGGTGGAAATCGTCACAAATCGCGGGGAGTCGGGATGACAGGATTCGAACCTGCGACCTCACCGCCCCAAACGGCGCGCGCTACCAAGCTGCGCTACATCCCGTAGCCGGGTCAGTCTAGGGGACACTGGGCCCGTGACATCGCATCGGTACGCCGACCTCGTCGGATTGGCCCTGCGGCGCCAGCCCGCGTGCGGCTCGACCCGCGTCGTGGCAATCGATGGCCCCAGCGGATCAGGCAAGACCCAGCTGGCCGATCAGCTTGTCACCACCAACCGCGCGGCAGTCCTCCACCTCGACGATGTCTATCCGGGCTGGCACGGCCTGGCTGCGACACCGCCCATGATCGTTCGCTCGGTGCTCGAACCGCTGGCGGTCGAGGAGGTCGGCATGATCCCTCGATGGGACTGGAGCCGCCATCAGGCCGGGCCGCACATGCGAATCGATCCCTCACCGTTGCTGATCCTGGACGGCGTGGGCAGCGGGGCAGCGACGATCCGGCCATTCCTCAGCCTGCTGATCTGGGTCGAGGCGTCGACCGAGGTCCGCAAGCGCCGCGCTCTGGCCCGCGACGGCGGGGCGTATGTGCCGTTCTGGGACGTCTGGGGAGCGCAGGAGGCCGTGCACTTCCACGCGGATGAGACACGGCGCCATGCGGACGTCATCCTGCGCACCGATGGGTGAACCACCGGTCGCATGTGGCAGGATGTACGTCGTTGCCGCAAGGCTCCGCGGACGTAACTCAATTGGCTAGAGTCTCTGCCTTCCAAGCAGAATGTTGCGAGTTCGAGTCTCGTCGTCCGCTCCACGTCAGGGCCCCTCCTCGGAGGGGCCCTTCGGTATTCTTGGGCCCTCCTCCGGTCTCGGTCCTATGCTCCGTACATGACAGATCGCACCGCGCTCGTCACCGGTTGCTCCTCCGGCATCGGCGAGGCCACCGCGGCTCGCCTCGTGGCCTCGGGCTGGACCGTGTACGCCACCGCACGTCGCCCGGAGTCATTGGCCAACCTCGCCGCTCAGGGTTGCCGCACGCTCGCGCTGGACGTGACCGACGAGCAGTCCATGACCGCTGCGGTGGATGCCGTGCTCGCGGGGGCCGGCCGTATCGACGCCCTGGTCAACAACGCCGGCTACTCGCAGTCCGGTGCGACCGAGACGCTGGACCTGGACGACGTGCGGCGGCAGTTCGAGACCAATGTCTTCGGCCTGCTGCGCATGTGCCAGCTGGTGCTCCCGTCGATGCGGGAGCGTGGTGCCGGCCGGATCGTCAACATCTCCTCGATGGGCGGGCGGCTCGTCTTCCCCGGAGGAGGCGCGTACCACGCGACCAAGTACGCCGTGGAGGCGTTGTCCGACGCGATGCGCTTCGAGGTGGCGGGATTCGGCGTCGAGGTCGTCATCGTCGAGCCCGGGCTCATCACGACCAACTTCGAGAACACGGCCGTCGCGTCGATGGACAGCAACGACGACGGGTCGTACGCGGACTTCAACGCCGCAGTGGCCAAGGCCACCAAGGAGGCCTACGCCGGTCCGATGCGCCGTCTGGGCGGCGGACCGGACTCCGTCGCCAAGGTCATCGAGAAGGCGCTGACCGCCCGCCGGCCCAAGATCCGATACACCGTGACCCCCTCGGCCAGCCTGTCAATCAGGACCCGCAACCTCGTCGGCGCACGAGCCTGGGACGTCATGCTCAAGTCCCAGTTCCCCCAGCCTTCGACTCCGATGCCTCGGAACGACTGAGGATCAGGACCGCCTGGTCGTCGTCGCCCGATGCGACCAGCTTGAGTATGCGGCGCGGGGCCTGGTCGAAACCCGTCGCCACGATGACCGCAGCGGCCGTACGAAGCCACTCGATGCCAGCGGTGAAGTCCCGCACGCGCGACTCGACGACCCCGTCGGTGTAGAACATCAACGCATCGCCGACTCCCAGGTTCCCGGTTGTCCGGTGGAAGTCGGGGTGCTTCATGATGCCGAGCGCGTTCCCTCGTGCGCCGTCGATCTCCCAGGTGTGGCTCGCGCTTTCCCAGCGCAGTGCCGGCGGGTGCCCAGCGTTGATGATCGAGTAGTCACCCGACGGGAGGTCGATCAGGACGTGGACAGCCGTGGCGAATCCGTCGTGCCAGTTCTGGCGAATCAGGAAGTCGTTGCCGGCGGCGAACAGACCGACGGGTGGGAGCGCACCGATCAGTCCGCCGAGTGCGCCCGCGAAGTGAAGGGACCGCGTGCCAGCTGCGACGCCCTTGCCGCACACGTCGACCAGAATCATCTCGAGCCGGGTCTCGTCCTCCGAGATGTTCGCGACCAGGAAGTCGCCGGCGAACTTGGTCCCGCCTGCTGACCGCATGGCGGACTCCGACGACCAGCCGGCGGGCAGCGGTGGCACCACTCCCTGCGCCTGCAGCCGGTCCCGCAGATCCACCAGCATCGCCTCGCCGAGCGAACCTGGTAGACCGCTACGCCGACGGCTCGACTCGAACAGGACCAACACCGCCACCAGCGCGAGCACGATCAAGGTGCTGAATCGGCCCGCGGGCAATCCATAATCGACGTACTGGGATCTGATCGTGATCGCCGCAGCGACGCCGGCGCACAGGATCAGGACGAGCAGCGGTCGGTAGCGCAGCGCCATGGTCCCGAGCAAGAGGGGGATCACGAAAGTCGCGACGGGGAACACGTTGTAGTCCGCGAGCGACAGCAACAGAATTCCGCCGGTCAGCACCAGGAGGGCAGCCAGCACCGCGATCTGTCCCTCGGTCGTGCCGTTGCGCCAGCGAATGATGCGCTCGTCGAGATACTCGGCCACCGACAGCAGGGCCCGGCGTATCCGATCAGTCACTCCCTCAGCCTATCCGCGGCGCTGGCATGACGGGCACCAAAAGAGATTGCGGCCGGCCAGGGGTCGGCGCCGGATCACGGCGTTGCACACGTGGCAGCGCTGCCCGTCGCGGCGATAGACATAGACCTCTCCCCCGTGATCATCCGCCCGTGGTTCGCGTCCCATCACTGCCGGCTCGTGCTCGGGACGGACCGTGTCGATCCGACCCACCTCCACGCCGGTACGCATCAGGCCCACGAGGTCGCTCCAGATGGCATCCCACCTCGTGCGGGTCAGTCGCCGACCTGCCGTCATGGGCGCGACGTGCTGCCTGAACAGGACCTCGGCCCGGTAGACGTTGCCGACTCCGGCCAGCACGGTCTGATCCATCAGCAGCGTCGCGATCGGAACCACAGAAGAGTGGACGCGACGCCAGGCGCGCTCGGGATCGGCATCATCGCGCAGGGGATCAGGGCCCAGCCGGGCCACGATCCTGTCCACCTCTGGAGGAGTCAGCAGCTGGCAAGCGTTCGGCCCGCGCAGATCAGCCGTCGACTCCGCCTCCAGCCGCCAGCGGACCTGCCCCACCACGGGCCGGCCCACGCCGGGAGTGAACACGAAGGTCCCGTACAGCCCGAGGTGGATGTGCACCTGTTCGGGCAGGTCGAGGAACGAGACGAACACGTGCTTTCCCCACGCCTCGGCGTCCTCCAGGATCAGCCCGTCCAGGCGTGCCGCCTCGTCGAAGAAACGTCCCTGCGGGCTGGTGGAGGCAACCACCCGTCCGGCGAACGCCGCGCGCAGGTCGTCGGCGAGTCGGTGGAGGGTGTGTCCTTCAGGCAATCTCGCCGGTCTTTTCGTACGTCAGCAGCATGTCGACCCGCCGCTGGTGCCGCTCGGCGTGGCTCCACGGAGTCGTCAGGAAGGCCTCCACGATCGCGGTGGCCTCGTCAGCGGTGTGCATCCGCGCGCCCAGGGCGACGATCTGTGCATCGTTGTGCTGACGCGCGAGCGATGCCGTCTCGGTGCTCCAGGCCAGCGCGGCGCGGGCGCCCAGGACCTTGTTCGCCGCGATCTGCTCTCCATTGCCCGAACCACCGATCACGACAGCCAACGAACCCGGTTCGGCGACGGCGGCCGCGGCCGCCTCGATGCAGAACGGCGGATAGTCGTCCTCAGGATCGAGCTGGTGCGCGCCATGGTCGACCGGCTCGTGACCCTGGGCACTGAGCCAGTCGACGAGATGGGCCTTGAGCTCGAAGCCGGCATGATCGGCGGCAATGTGGACGCGCATGAACTCAGTCTCCCAGTCATGTACCCGGGTCGATCAGGCGCCTCGTACGAGATCGCGGACGAGCTCGGCAAACGCCTCGGCCGACTCCTCGCCCTCGAACTCGCCCAGGACATAGCGCTTGCGCTCACGCCGGGCCGCCTCCAGCGGGTCGTCACCCAGCATCTGGTCGAGGACCTCGTCGAGATTCGACAGGTCACCGAGGATCACGTAGCCGGTCTCGGCCACCGAGAACTCGGCGCGGAAGTCCTCCACCGAGGCCCTCATGCTGGTCATCGCATACGGCTTCTCCGACTGCAGGAAGTCGGACACGACGCTCGATACGTCCGAGACCAGCGCATCAGCCTGGTTCGAGCAGTCCACGACGCTCCAGGTCTTCTCGGCGAGCTTGCCCCACACGTGCTTGCGCCCCGTCTCGGCCCTGTTCTCGCGCAAGATGGTGTGGATCTCCCGCACCACCTCCCGGCGGATGCGCCAGCGATAGCTCAGCGGATGCGGACGGAAGATCACGGTGACACCTCGCGCGAGCAGCGCTTGCACGATTGCCGGGCCACGCTCGAGAGACGAGAAGTTGACCGCGTCGTCGAGGCCTTGCCAGGTCGGCGCGTACAGCACGACGGGCGGTTCCTGCTGCGAGATCGGTCCACGCCCGAGGCGGACCTCCCCCGCTTGCGGTCGCCCCACCACGACGAACTTCTCGGGGTCGACGTGGATGCCGTGCCGCTCGTAGCGGTCGATCCCGGCCTGGCCACAGACGACGAGCACGTCGTAGAGCGCGTGTCTGGGGTTGAAGTTGGCCGGCTTGTCCGAGTCGCCATGGTTGAGCCACACGTGCGTGAGCTCGGTGTGACTCATGAAGCCTTTGTTGGTCTGGGCGTTCTGGACATAGAACACCGCACGGATCGACCTCACCAGCACCGAGTCCAGATCGGCCATTCCACGGGACCCCAGCTGTACCAGCGGCGAGCTCAGGTCGGCGCCATCGACGATCAGCGGCAGGTACCTCTCGTGCAGCGTGATGACCACACACTTCTCGCCCGAACGCAGGAGGTACGGCTCCCACATCCGCAGCTGCCACGGCCCACCGGATCGTCCTGCGAAGCCCATCGCAATCGTCGGCGCGTACTTTTCGAGCGCTCCGCGCACCCGGCGACTGTGTCGCAAAAATCGGATCGTCGTGCCTGCGCAGGCCAGCCAAGCCAGGGCCGTCATGATCGCGAGCACCACGAACTCCGGCCACGAGGCGTCCAGTGCCGTGAGAGCCACCGCGAGGCCGGCGGCGGCCAGACTCACCCAGGTGTGGGCTTCCAGAGGGACCCGCGTCGGGCTGGGCGGACCGTCCTTGACGCCAGGCAACCCGTAGGCGTACGACGGCCGGTCCGGCACTCGCGGAACGAGAAACGACCCAGCCAGCAGGAACACCAACGAGGCGAACGTCGCCGGTGGGGGCACCAGCACCAGCAGGAGACCCAGCGCAAGACCGACGACCGGCAGGACCACCAGGCGCGGACGTCCGGCGATGGCGCGGAGCCGACGGGTGGGCCGGTTGGAATCGTTCTGCTCCCCGCTCACGCGGACAGTATGCCAGTCAGCGGGAACGGGCCCGGTGAGCGTCGAGCAGCGCGCCGACGATCGTGACGGTGGAGCGGGAGGCATCGAACAGGTCCGGCTGACGCCAGTAGGAGTGCACCATGCCGAGCGCGCGAACGCCCATGACGTCGACGCCCGCCTCGGCAAGCAGCGCGGCGTAGTCCTCGGCCTGGTCACGGAGCAGGTCGTGCTCGTTGGTCACCAGCAGGACCGGCGGGTGGTCCGCCAGGTTCGTCGCGTTCACGACCGAGACCTCAGGCGTGTCGCCCAGCTCTCCCGGCGCATAGGCCTCCCAGAACCATTCCATCGACGCGGCCTCCAGCGCGGACGTCTCCCCCGGACCGCCGAGATCGGCCCGCCGGTCGACGGCTGGGTACAGCAGGACCTGGAAGTCGATCGCTGCGTGCTCACGAACCGCCAGTCCGGCCACCAGGTTGGCGCCGGAGGAGTCGCCGATCGCTGGCAGGAAGGAGGCGTCGACGCGATGCTCCCGGTCGTGCGCCCGCAGCCAGTGAGCCGCGGTCTGCACGTCGTCCAGTGGCGCCGGATAGCAGTGCTCGGGGGCGCGGCGGTAATCGACGGCCAGCAGCGCCCATCCGGTCACGTGGGCCAGATGGCGACAGAAGTTGTCATGCGTCTCCAGGTCGTGCAACACCCAACCGCCGCCGTGGACGTACAGGGCCACCGGCGCACCGTGGCGCGGCCGGTAGAGGCGGCACGGCACACCCGCAGCGTCGAGGTCCTCGACATGATCCAAACCGATCCGCTCGGTGGCCGCCAGGGCGGCCTCACGCCCGGCCAACCGGATCTGTTGGTACGTCTGCGCAATCGGCCCGGCCGACGCGGCATCGAGCGAGTCCAGCAATGCGCGTGCCTGCGGGTGCAACGTCATCCCGCGAGCGTAGTGTCGCCGAGCCGTCTCGCGGAACCGTCCGGCTCGACCATCCTTGCGGCCGCCGCCCCGTTCGTCGGCGGCTCAGTCGAACGACAGCTCGCCCCTGCGGGTCCGCTTGAGCTCGAAGAAGTCCGGGAATCCGGCCAGCAGCCGCGCACCGTCGAAGACGGATCCGGCAGCCTCGCCACGCGGGATGCTCTGCAGGACAGGACCGAAGAACGCCACGCCGCCAATGGAGATCACCGGGGTGCCGACCTCTTCACCGACCCGCTCGATGCCGTCCTGGTGGGACGCGCGCACCGCGTCGTCGAACGATCGGTCCTCGGCCGCTGCGGCGAGCTCGATCGGAAGACCGGCTTCGGCCAGTGCTTCCTCGAAGAGCGCCGGGCCGAACTCCCGTCCTTCGTTGTGCCGCTTGGTGCCAATCGCGGTGTAGTACGAGCTCAACGCATCGAGCCCGTAGGACTGCTCGACGGCGATCGCGATGCGGACCGGTCCCCACCCACGCTCGAGCATGTCCCGGTACTCCTGCGGAACGTCCTTGTCCGCGTTGAGCACCGAAAGGCTCATGACGTGGAAGGAGGTCTTGACGTCGCGGACCTGCTCGACCTCGAGCATCCAGCGAGAGGTGATCCAGGCGAAGGGGCACAACGGGTCGAACCAGAAGTCGACCTGCTCGGTCGTGGCGGATGTTTCGGGCGCGAAGGTATCAGTCAGGGTCATGCAGACTAGAACAACGGCCGACCGGCTCGCATTTCCTCGACCAGCGATCCGACCACCACGTCGAGCTCGCCGCCGTGTGCCGCAGCGATCCGCCGCTGCCGTTGATATGACGCGCCACCAGCGATGATGTCGTGCACGCCATTGAGCTCCGCAACGCACCCCAGTCGGTGGGCCACCGGCTCGAGCTGGCCGAGGAGGCGGGCGAGGTCGGTCGTGACCAGCTCCTCCTCGCCGGACTCATCGAGGATCAGGATTGCCTCCATGCCGTATCGCGCCGATCGCCACTTGTTCTCCTGCGCGAACCACCCAGGCACGGTCGGGAGCGCGCGTCCAGCGTCCAGCTCGGACGAGAAGTGCTCGACCAGGCAGTGCGTCAGGGCTGCGATGCTGAGCAGCTCGGCCTGCGAAGGGATCCCATCGCTCACCCGCACCTCGAGCGTGCCGAACTTGGGCGACGGGCGCAGGTCCCATCGGATCTCGTCGAACACATCAATGACGCCGGTGTGCAGCATGTCGTCGACATATCCCTCGAGCTGGCTCCACTCCTCGAACTGGAAGGGCAGCCCCGCAGTCGGCAGCTGCTGGAACATCAACGCCCGGTTGGAGGCGTAGCCGGTCGCCTTGCCGCCCCAGAACGGCGAGGACGCGCTCAGCGCCAAGAGGTGTCCGTAGTAGGTCAGCATCGCCCTGCTGATCGGGAGCACCTTGTCGCGGTCCTCGATGCCGACGTGCACGTGGACGCCGTAGATCAGCATCTGCCGGCCCCACCACTGGGTGCGATCGATCAGAGTCGCGTAGCGCTCCTTGTCGGTGACCTTCTGGTGGTCCCAGGCGGCAAACGGATGGGTGCCCGCGCACATCAGCTCGACCCGCAAGGGATCGGTCACGACCCGGATCTCCTCGATGGCCCGCTGGAGGTCCGCCCCCGCCTCAGCGACCGTGTGGCGCACCCCCGACACGATCTCGACGGTGTTGAGCAGGAGCTCCTGCCGAATGTGGGGGTGCTCGCTCCCATCCGCTGGCCCGATCGCGTCGAGCACGGTCTGCGCGACCTGACGCAGGTCGCCGGAGTCTGCGTCGACCAGAGCCAGCTCCCACTCGATCCCAATGGTCGAACGCTCGGACCGCGCGAACGGGATGTCCATGTGCTCATACTGCCCGAGATCGGAGCATCGACCCGCCTCAGACGAGGAACCACCCCGTGAAAGCATGGCGACATGCCTGGTACCAACCTCACCCGCGAAGAAGCCAGCGAGCGGGCCTCCACCGTCTCCACAGAGACGTACGATGTCCAGCTCGACCTCACCCTTGCCTCCGACACCCGGTTCGGATCGATCACGACGATCCGTTTCGGTGCGACGCCCGGATCCTCGACGTTCGTCGACCTGGTCGACGGCGACATCTCGTCGATCACGCTCAACGGCGCGCCGATCGACGTCTCGGCGTACGTCGACCATCGCATCGCGCTGACCGGCCTCGCGCTCGACAACGAGCTGGTCGTCGAGGCGACCCTGCCCTACTCGCGCTCCGGCGAGGGTCTGCACCGCTTCGTCGACCCGGTCGACCAACGGATCTACCTCTACACGCAGTTCGAGGTGCCCGATGCGCGCCGCGTGTTCGCCACGTTCGAGCAGCCCGATCTCAAGGCGACGTTCGAGTTCCACGTGACGGCCCCCGCCGCGTGGGCAGTGGTGTCCAACTCCCCCACTCCCGAGCCCGCTGCCGCTGGTGCAGACACCGCGACCTGGCACTTCGCTCCGACCAAGCGCATGTCGACGTACATCACCGCACTGATCGCCGGGGAGTACGTCTCGCTGACCGACTCCTATCAGGGCGAGTACGGCGAGATCCCGCTCGGCGTGTTCTGCCGCCAGTCGCTCGTCGAGCACCTCGATGCCGACGACATCTTCCTCATCACCAAGCAGGGCTTCGAGTTCTTCGAGGGTGCCTTCGAGATGGCGTACCCGTTCGGCAAGTACGACCAGCTGTTCGTGCCGGAGTACAACATGGGCGCGATGGAGAACGCCGGTGCGGTGACATTCCGCGACGAGATGATCTTCCGCAGCCGACAGACCGTGGCGGCCTACGAGCAGCGTGCCAACACGATCCTGCACGAGATGGCACACATGTGGTTCGGCGATCTCGTGACGATGAAGTGGTGGGACGACCTGTGGCTCAACGAGTCGTTCGCCGAGTTTGCGGCC
>NZ_JBAVDI010000128.1:0-14617 GCF_049587115.1 Aeromicrobium sp. | reverse complement strand
GGGCCCTTCTCTGTCCCCGTGACGCGACTGGCGTGACCGGGGCACGGTGCCGGGCCCGAGGCGCCCCACACCTAAGCAGGAACGCCCGGTACCGAGTCGGTACCGGGCGTTCGTGGGGTGGTGTGATCAGTCGTCGTGCTGGCCAAGCGTTCCGAGGTACAGCTGGATGACCTTGGGGTCGTCGGCCAGCGACTTGCCGGTCCCGGAGTATGCGTTGCGGCCCTGGTCCAGGACGTATCCCCGGTCGCAGATCTGCAGGCAGCGACGGGCATTCTGCTCGACCATGATGACCGAGACGCCCGCCTTGTTGATGTTGCGGGTCTGGACGAAGACCTCATCCTGGAGCACGGGGGACAGACCGGCCGAGGGCTCGTCGAGCAGCAGCACGGAGGGGTTCATCATGAGCGCTCGTCCCATGGCGACCATCTGACGCTCACCGCCGGACAGCTGGCCGGCTCGCTGCTTGCGTCGCTCGCCCAGACGGGGAAAGAGCTCGGTCACGAAGTCAAAGCGCTCGGTGAATCGCTTGGGATCCTGATAGCAGCCCATCTCGAGATTCTCCTCGATGGTGAGGCTGGGGAACACGTTGTCGTTCTGTGGAACGAAGCCGATTCCCTTGGAGACGAGCTGGTCGGCTCGCTGGTTGGTGATGTCCTGGTCCTTGAGCATGACGGTCCCGGTGTGCACCTTGACCAGGCCGAACAGGGCTTTGAGCAGGGTTGACTTTCCTGCGCCATTCGGGCCGATGATGCCAACCAGCTCGCCGGGCTGACAGTACAGATCGGCTCCGTTGAGGATGTTGACTCCCGGCAGATAGCCGGCGATCAGGTTGTCGGCCCGCAGGACCGCACCGTCGGCGTGCGCCAGATGTGTCTCGCGCTCAGTGTTCTGCTCGGTCTCGGTCATCGCTGCTTCCCCTCGTCGAGCTCGGCGTCGGCCTCGGCGTCGAGCTCCGCGGCGTCGACCTCGCTGATGTCGGTGTCGTGGTGAGCGCCCAGGTAGGCATCGATGACAGCCGGATTGGCCATGACAGCCTGCGGCGTGCCCTCGGCCACGATCTTGCCCTGCGCCATGACGATGACCCAGTCCGAGATGTCCCGGACCATGTCCATGTCGTGCTCGACGAACAGCACGGTACGGCCCTCGTCTCGCAGCGACTTGACGTGTCCCAGCAAGGACTGCTTCAGCGCCGGGTTGACGCCGGCCATGGGCTCGTCGAGCATGATCAGCTCCGGGTCGACCATGAGGGCACGCGCCATCTCGAGCAGCTTGCGCTGACCGCCGGAGAGCGATCCGGCGAAGTCCTCGCGCTTGGCGTCGAGCTTGAAGCGGGCCAGCAGATCATCGGCCCGCTTGGTGTTCGCATCCTCCTGGGCGCCCCAGAGGGACTTGAAGGGCGCAGACCAGAACTTCTCTCCGCGCTGCCCCGTGGCCCCCAGCAGCATGTTCTGGATCACGGTGAGCTTGGACAGCACCTTGGTCAGCTGGAATGTACGCACCATGCCGAGCCGGGCAACCTTGAACGCCGGAACCTTGCCCAGCGAGGTGCCGTTGAACGCCCACGTGCCCGAGTCCGGCTCGTCGAATCCGGTCAGCAGGTTGAACAGGGTCGTCTTGCCTGCCCCATTGGGGCCGATCAGTGCTGTGATGACACCGCGCTGGATCTCGATGTGGTCCACGTCGACGGCCTTGAGGCCGCCGAACGTCCGGACGATGTCGCTGCCCTTGACGATTGGATCGGGCTTGGGCGCCCCCGGCGTGTTGGATACGTCCGCGAGTCCTGCGCGGGCGTCACTGAGTTCAGCGGCCATCGATCGCAATCTCCCTTCGATCGCCGAAGATCCCCTGGGGTCGGTAGATCATCAGCAGCATGAGGCCCAGGCCGAGCAGGATGAATCGCACGAGGCTGGCCTGGGTGTTGGTCATGATCCAGTCCGGGAGGAGTGGATCGCTTCCCTTCGTCGCCTGGCTGAAGAACGAGCCGATGCCTGAGATCAGGAACCAGAACAGCATCGAGCCGACGACGGGGCCGAGCACCCGGGCGGCACCGCCGATCAGCAGTGCGGCGTAGGCGTAGAACGTGAAGGTGGTGTTGAAGTCCGTCGGCACGGCCGAACCCTGCTTGAGGATGTGGAAGATGCCAGCGATGCCGCCGAACAGACCGCCGAGCACCAGCGCCTGCATCTTGTAGGCGAACACGTTCTTGCCAAGCGACCGGACGGCGTCCTCGTCCTCGCGGATCGACTTGAGCACACGACCCCATGGGCTGCGCATCAGGGCCCAGACGATCAAACAGCCCACGGCGACCAGGGTCCAGCCGACCGTGATCGACCACAGGTCGTTGCGACTGAACGAGAAGATCTGGAAGTCCATGCCCTTGTTGTAGGGATTGAGGCTCTGGTACGGCCCCACGAACCCGTTCAGGCCGTTCGAGCCACCGAAGGTGTCCTTGAACTCCACTGCGCCGAACACCAGTCGCAAGATCTCCGCGGCGGCGATCGTGACGATCGCAAGATAGTCGGCCCGCAGGCGCAACGTGGGCACCCCCAGCACGAGCCCGAGCAGCACCGCCCCGACCAGACCGACGACGATGCCGAGCCAGAACGGGAGGTCCCAGGTGACGACCGTCACCGCGAGTCCGAAGGCGGCGACGGCCATGAAGCCGGCCTGGCCGAAGTTGAGCAGGCCCGTGTAGCCGAAGTGAATGTTCAGGCCGATCGCCGCGAGGGCGAACACGATTGCCTGCGGGCCGAGCGCCTGTGAGAGCGCCGCATCGAGGATTGTTCCGAAGTCCATGTTGTGGCCCTATCCGATCCGCTGGGCTTTGCCGAGGATGCCTTGAGGTCTGACGAGCAGGATGAGGATCAGCACCACCAGGGCGCCGACCTCCTTGATCGAGGCTGGGACGCCGAAGACCGGCCCCAGCTCGACCATCAGGCCGATGATCAATGAGCCGACGAGCGCGCCCCAGATGGTGCCGAGACCGCCGAGGGTCACGCCGGCGAAAATCAGGAGCAGGATCCTGAAGCCCATCTGGAAGTTGACCTGATCCTGCACGGCGAGCAGGACGCCCGAGAGTCCGGTCAGGGCCGTGCCGAGAATCCAGACCGAGGAGATCACTCCGTCGACCCTCATGCCGGACGACGCCGAGAGCGCTGGGTTGTCGGACACCGCGCGCATGGCCTTGCCGAGCCGCGTCCGCATCAGGGCGATGCAGGTGACCGTCAGCGTGATGATCGAGATGACGAAGATCGCGATCTCCTTGTCGGACAGGCCAACCGGGCCGTAGACGGTCCGACTCTGGGCGACGTACTCCGACAAGGTGCGGGTCGAGCCGCCGAAACCGTACTGGAAGAGACTGCGAAGCAGCAGTGCGAAGCCGATCGAGACGATCATCATTGCTATCAGTCCCGTGCCGCGGTTGCGCAGCGGGCGCCACAGTCCGCGGTCTTGCGCCCATCCGAACGCGGCCGACAGCAGCACCGCCAGGATCCCGGCCACAATGACCGGCATGCCGAAGCCTCGGTTGAAGACGTAGGTCGCGATGCCACCGAAGGTGACCAGGTCGCCGTGGGCGAAGTTGGTCAGCCCGGTCGTGCCGAAGATCAGCGAGAGGCCGAGCGCTGCCAGCGCGATGATCAGCCCGGTCCGGAGGCCATCCCGGGTGCCGGCGACGACCTTGCTGGAGAACGACGCCTTCTGGACGATGATCGCGCCGATCTGGTACTGCACGAAGTTGGAGGAGGCGAGCTTGACCGCGACCGTCTTGTCGGTCTCGGCCTTGCCGCTGAGCTTGACACCGTCCGGAAGAGTCTTGGGATCCAGCACCACGACGTATGTTCCGTTGCTCGGGATCCCGATGCTGATGCGACCCATCTCGTCGGTCACCTGTGTGCCGAGGGCTTCGCCGGACTTGTTGTCCTTGAACACCGTGAGCGTCACGCCCGGAACAGGCTCGGGCTCGCCCTCGCCGCCGTTGAGGTTCCTGAGCGTGACCGTGATGTTCTGGCCCTTGACGATCGGGTTGGCCGTGGGTGTCCCGGCGCCTGCGGCGGGCGGGCTGCTGCTGGCGGCGGTTGGGCTGGGGGTCGGTGTCTTCGCCGCGTTGGCGGCGGCCGGGCCCAGCACCAGCAAGCCGGCCAGGATCGCCATGATGAGCGTCGCTGGTCGCAGGTGCACAGAGTCTCCTGTCGAGGTTTTACGGTCGACGGTGGTTCGACCTGCAGTGGACTATAACCTCAAGCGGGAGTCACCGGTGGATCAAAAACGATCCGCAGGTGACAGTTCGGTTTCGATCTGTTCGGACAGGTTCAGTGCAGCAAGATCGCGAGCTGGCACAGCAGCGGCGCGACGGCGAGGGCTGGTAGGAGATCAGCCACGTGGATGGGTCTGAGATCCAGCAGTCGGACGGCGACCCCGATCAGGATCAGGCCCCCCGTGGCCGTGAGCGAGGCGAGATGGGCGTCGGGCAGGAACGATCCGACCAACGCTCCGACGACGGTCAGCGATCCCTGGATCAACGCGACCGAGATCGCCGACGCCATCACGCCCAGGCCGAACGACGCGGCGAACGCGAGGGCTGCGAAGCCGTCGAGAGTCGACTTCAGCAGCAGCTGGTCGGCTCCGTTGCCGAGTCCCTCGTTCAGCGACCCGAGGATCGTCAGCGGTCCGATGCAGAACACGAGCGAGCTGATCACGAATCCCTCGATGAACCGCTGGCGCGCCTCGCCGACGTCTCCTCGGGTGAGCCGCGCCTGCAGCCACCCACCGAACTCCTCGAGCCGGTCCTCCAGCCTGAACCAGGAGCCGATGATGCCGCCGATCACCAAGGAGCCCAGCACGATCAGCATCGGGGCACCCCGGTCGACCGCCTTGACGAGTGCCGGGTCCCCGACGGCCATGGCGGCATCGGCAGCGATCAGCAGCGTCACCAGTCCCAGCGCCGTCGTCACGGTCGTCCGGATGCGTAGGTTCAGTCGATGACCGATCAACAGGCCCAGACCGGATCCTGCGACGACCGTCACGACGTTCGTGGCTGTTCCGAAACCGACGAACATGTAACGTCTCCTTCGACAATTGAGCATTCAACGGCACGTCCCGAGGCCCAGCGCGTAGTGTGTCACCTCGACTCCTCGACGCCGTGCTGAGGAGTGTTCCGGAGTGGAGACAGGAACCGCATGTCGGGTCGACCGCCAATAGTCCTGAGGGACGCCGATCGCGAGGATGCACAAGCCCTCGTGACGCTGTGGGCCGAGTGCGCCGGCGCCGGTCGGGACGAAGGCTCCGAGGCGTTCACCCAGCAGGCACTGTGGCGTGAGCCCGGGGTGGCCGAGGCCGCTTCAGCGCTCGAGCTCAATCTCGCACGACCAGACAAGCGCATCATCGTGGCGCTCATCGAGGGTGAGATCGTCGGCGCGACGGTGTGCGACATCGGGACGCTCACGCCGATCAACCTGACCCGCATCCTCATCGTCACCGAGATCCAGGTGTCGCCGCGCTTCCGTCGCAGGTCTGTTGCGTCGACCCTGCTGTCCGCCGCCGCGAGCTACGGCGAGGAGCACAACTGCGAGATCGTGGTCGCGGCGATCCCGGTGCACTCCCGCGAGCCGCACCGCTACCTGACCAAGATCGGGTTCAACCAGATCGCGGTGCTCCGGGCGATCCAGTCCAGCAAGCTGCGCTCGCGCCTCACGACCAAAGCCACGAACTCGCGTGACACGGGCAGGCTCATCGCCGTACGACGCACGCTGCGCCGTCGAACCGACGCACGGAGCATGCCTCGCACCTGAGTCCAACGGACGCCTTGGCCGTTCGTCGGACCCGCCGACTACAGTCGTGCGGGTGGACCGCCTCCTGTTGATCGACGGCCATTCCGTCGCCTATCGCGCCTTCTTCGCCCTTCCCGTCGAGAACTTCTCGACCACGACGGGCCAGAGCACCAACGCTGTGTTCGGCTTCACTTCCATGCTGATCAACGTGCTGCGAGACGAGAAGCCGACGCACGTGGCGGTCGCCTTCGACGTCTCACGGCAGACGTTCCGACTCGAGCAGTACCCCGAGTACAAGGGCAATCGGTCCAAGTCGCCGCCGGAGTTCACGGGGCAGATTCCCTTGATCAAGCAGATCCTCGACGCGCTGCACATCGTGACGTTCGAGAAGGACGGTTTCGAGGCGGACGACATCATCGGCACCTTGGCGACCCGCGCGGAGTCGGCTGGGATGGATGTACTGATCTGCACTGGCGATCGCGATGCCCTGCAGCTCGTCACCGACAAGACCACCGTGCTGTACCCCCGCAAGGGCGTGTCGGACCTTGCCAGAATGACCCCGACGGCGGTCGAGGAGAAGTATGGCGTCCCGCCAGTCAACTATCCCGACATCGCCGCAATGGTCGGTGAGACCAGCGACAACCTGCCGGGCGTGCCGGGGGTCGGACCCAAGACCGCGGCCAAGTGGCTGGGCCAGTTCGGCTCACTGGACGAGATCATCGCCAAGGTTGACCAGATTCCCGGCAAGGCCGGCGAGTCGATGCGGGCGCATCTGGACGACGTCATCCGCAACCGCCGTATCAACGCCCTGATTCGGGATCTCGATCTGCCTGCCGGTCCGGCCGACCTGGCTTTCGACACGGTCTGGGACCGCGAGGCGATCCACGCGGTGTTCGACGCACTGGAGTTCAACGCCCTGCGGGTCCGACTGTTCGAGGCGTTCGGCGATGTCGAGCCGCAGGCCGAGGATGGCTTCGACCTCGACGGCGTGACCCTGGCACCCGGTGGGGTGTCGGCCTGGCTCGAGAGCCACTCGCTCGCCGGCTCCAGACTGGGCCTGCACGTGCAGGGATCCTGGGGACGCGGAACAGGCGATGTCGTGGGCCTGGGGATTGCCTCGGACGAAGCAGCGGCCTGGATCAGCGTCGACGACCTCACCAGCGAGGACGACATCGCGATCGCGGCCTGGCTGGCAGATCCCGATCGGCCCAAGGTCCTGCACGACGCGAAGGGGCCGATCCTGGCCCTGCGGGCCCGGGGGTGGCCGGTGCGTGGAGTTGCAGCAGACACGGCCCTGTCGGCGTACGTCGTGCGCCCTGACCAGCGTTCGTACGACCTGGGAGATCTGTCGCTGCGCTACCTCAAGCGCGAGCTGCGGGACGAGTCGGACAATTCTGGACAGCTGACGCTCGACACCGACAGCATCGGCGCCGAGTCCGGGATGTTGCGGGCACGCGCCGCGCTCGACCTGGCTGTCGTCCTCGACGACGAGGTCGAGCAGGCCAGTGGCACGGCCCTGATCGCCGATGTCGAGCTGCCGCTCGTTGCGACGCTGGCGCGCATGGAGCGCACCGGCATCGCCGTCGACGACGACCACCTGATCGCGCTGGAGTCCGAGTTCGCCGCGCGCGCCCAGAATGCCGCCTCCGAGGCGTTCGCGGCAATCGGCGGAAAGGAGATCAATCTCGGCTCGCCCAAACAGCTTCAGGTCGTGCTGTTCGACGAGCTCGGCATGCCCAAGACCAAGAAGACCAAGACGGGCTACACGACCGACGCCGAGGCGCTGCAGCAGCTCTACACCAAGACCGGCCACCCATTCCTGCAGCATCTGCTCGACCACCGCGACGTCACGCGGCTTCGGCAGACCGTCGAGGGGCTGCGCAAGTCGATCTCGGACGACGGCCGCATCCACACGACATACGCCCAGACGATCGCTGCCACCGGCCGTTTGAGCTCCAACGACCCCAATCTGCAAAACATCCCGATTCGCACGGCATCGGGCCGGCGCATCCGGGAGGCGTTCTGCGTCGGCGACGGCTTCGACACCCTCGTGACAGCGGACTACAGCCAGATCGAGATGCGCATCATGGCGCACTTGTCGGAGGACGCCGATCTGATCGCGGCGTTCAACTCCGGCGAGGACTTCCACACCGTCATGGCGGCCAAGGTCTTCTCCAAGGATCCGGGCGACATCGATGGGGAGCTGCGGGCCCGGATCAAGGCGATGAACTATGGCCTGGCCTACGGTCTGTCGTCGTATGGCCTGAGTCAGCAGCTCAGCATCACCACGGGGGAGGCGCAGGCGTTGATGGACGACTACTTCGAACGCTTCGGCGGCGTGCGCGACTATCTTCGTGGACTGGTCGACGAGGCACGTCAGACCGGCTTCACCGAGACCATCATGGGCCGCCGCCGCTACCTGCCGGACCTGCAGAGCGACAATCGCCAACGTCGCGAGATGGCTGAGCGGATGGCACTCAACGCGCCGATCCAGGGCTCGGCTGCCGACATCATCAAGGTCGCGATGCTCGGCGTGGAGCGGGCGCTGGACGCAGCAGGCCTGACCTCACGCATGCTGCTGCAGGTGCACGACGAGCTGGTGCTCGAAGTTGTCGCGGCAGAGCGCGAGCAGGTCGAGCAGCTGGTCCGCGACCAGATGGCGTCGGCCGCCGAGCTCTCGGTGCCGCTGGACGTGTCGGTCGGCGTGGGTCGCACGTGGCACGAAGCCGGCCACTGAGCGCAGCGCGGACGTTGCTCTCAGGCCACGTGCTTCGCGGGCCGACCTGACGGCGAGAAGAAGAACACCACGGTCGCGAGCGCGGCGGCCACCAGCGCCATCGTGAGCACGAGCCCGGTGATCCCGACGCCGAGCCCGTACGCCACGGCGAGCACCGCGGCCACCGCGGCCCAGATCATCACGACGATGCCGTGCGCGTGCCGGGCGAGGGCGTCGAAGACCAGCAGGTGGACGATCGCCAGGACCGAGCCCGCAATGGCGAACAACCACAGTCGGCCGGTGATCTCGTCGTACTTGTCGCCGCCGACGAGGATCAACGCGAGGTGGGGCAAGGCGGCGGTGGCGAGCACCGCGAGGGAGCCGAATCCGGCGACCAGCGACACCGCACGCAGCCGGGCGTGATGCGTCGTGGCGCGGGCCAGGTCCGGGAACAGCACGACGCTGATGAACTGCGGGAAGAACAGCGCGGCCTTGGCCAGGATCAACCCCGACGCGTACAAGCCGCTCTCGTGGACGTCGAAGCGGTTGCGGGCGATCAGCGAGTCCATGTTGCTGAGCACGAAGTAGGCGAGCAGGGCGTGCGTGGAGAACAGCGCTTCGGTCAGCAGGGGGCGGCGACTGATCGGGACGCCGCTGGCGTGGCCGACGAGCAGTCGGGCGCCCGCAAGGGCAGGCAGCCACGATCCGATCGCGATGCCGATCATTGCGGAGTTGACGGTTGGCGAGATCAGCAGCGCGATCGAGCCGCCGGTGAGGCGGCCGACGCCGTTGCCGATGTAGACCGCGGTCAGCGCACCCCAGCGCGACGTGCCCTGCGCGATGCCGCACTCCGCGCCCATCACGGTCAACGGGATGAGCGTCGCTCCACACAGGATCACGGGCCAGTGGCTGTCGAGCTTGAGCGCCGGCGTCAGCACGACGGTCGAGGCCGCCACGACGAGTCCGACGAAGGACGCTACGAGCACCGTGACCCGCACGGTCGCGCTGATGATGTCGTCCCGATGGGCAGGATCGACCGCCAGTCGCCGTGCGGTCACTGCCTGCAGGCCCAGCGATGCAACGGCACCGACCAGCAGGATGCCAAACAGGGCAGTGAGGGCGCCGAACTCACGGGGAACCAGGATGCGCGCCGACACGACGTTGAACCCGTAGACCGTGATGTTCATCGTCATCATTCCGGCCGCCACGAGGGTTCCACCGGTCATTGTCGCGCGCGTGGACCTCACCACGGCACAATAGCCGTGGGTGGGACCGATCAGGAGCAGGGGCGAAGATGCGGCGAGTGCGCAGGATCGATCTCCGCGACGTTGTCGTGCCTGCCTGGTCGGCGCTGCTGGTCCTCGCGATCGGACTACCGTGGTTGCGCGGTGGCTATCTCCTGTCGTACGACATGGTCTGGGTTCCGCACCTGGACCTGACCCGTCCCGAGATCTGGGGGCTCGGTTCGGGCCTGCCGCGAGCGGTGCCGTCCGATGCCGTGGTTGCTTTGCTCGGTTCCGCACTGCCGGCGGCGCTCGTGCAGCGCCTGCTGCTGCTCGGCGCCTTGTTCCTTCTCGCACTGGGCGCTGCGCGCCTCGTGCGGCACCGTGTCGTGATCGCACAGCTGGCCGCTGCAACGTTCGCGGTGTGGAACCCATACGTTGCCGAGCGTCTGGTCCTCGGGCAGTGGCCCGTCCTGGTCGCGCTGGCAGGAATCGTGTGGCTTCTGGGAGCGCTTCGCGGCAAGGATGAGCCACGCTGGTCCGCGGTGACGCTGGCGCTGGCCGCGACGGCGATCTCGCCCGCGACCGGCGTCATGGGCATCGTCACGGTACTGGCCGTCGGCTGGCGGCACGGTCTGGTGCGGCTGGGCGTGCTGGCCGGTGTGCTGAACGGGCCGTGGATCGTCGCGGGTCTCCTGCACGCCTCGATCGCCCGTACGGACCCGACCGCAGTCCAGCTGTTCGACGTCCAGTCCGAGGGATGGTTCGGCCGGCTCGGGTCTGCACTCAGCCTCGGCGGGGTGTGGAACACAGAGGTCGTTCCGACGTCCCGCACGCTCCCGATCGCAGCCCTGATCGGCATCCTGCTCGCCCTGGTCATGATCGGGGGACTGGTCACGCTGTGGCAGGACGACCGGCAGCTGCTGGCAGGGCTGGCGATCGTCGGAGCGATCGGTGTGACAGTGGCGCTGGCCGGCTGGCTCGCGCCGGACCTGGTGGCGAGAATCATCGAGGACGTGCCCGGCGGCGGCATCGTCCGAGACGGGACCCGGTGGCTCGCTCTGCTGCTGCCGTTGGAGGCCGTCGCGTTCGGTGCCGGGGTGGGAGCAGCGTTCGACCGCGCAAGATTCACGGCCTGGGAGTACCCGACGCTCGTTCTCGCGCTGCTGGTTCCGCTGGCCGCCCTGCCAGACCTGGCATGGGGCGTCGCGGGTCGGCTGGAGCCGGCGACCTATCCCGCGTCTTGGTCCGACACTCGTCGCATCATCGCGAAGACCTCGGTGACCGGTGATGTCCTGGTGCTGCCGTTCTCGTCCTACCGGCGACCCACCTGGAACGATGACGTGCCGGTCCTGGATCCGGCCGGTCGATTCTTCGACCGGACCACGGTCACCAATGACGACCTCGTGGTCTCGGGGCGCACTATCTCGGGAGAGGATCCCCGTGCGGACCGCATCGGTCGCATCCTTGCCAGTCGCAAGGACGTCCCGAACCGGTTGGCCCGAGCGGGGATCGGGGTGGTGGTGCTGGAGGTGGACGCGCCGGGTGCGAAGCAGGCTGCGAAGCCGTTCCAGGACCTGCGCGAATATCGAGTCGCAGGCACCGAGTTCCGAGTGTTCGCCGTGGCTGGCGCGCGGCCGATGCCGATCGATGCAGCCGATCGCAAGATCATGATCGCAACATGGTTCGTGGCCGGTCTCGCGCTGCTGCTGGCCGGACTCGATCTCGTGCGGTCCGGCGTCGCCAGGCTAAATCGGAAGTCGTCGAAAGATCGACCGCGGCACGTGTCGGAGTCCTGACATCACGATGCGCATCGTGCCCGGTACCCAGATCTGCTCCTTGCCGTCACGCACCGCATCGACGACGGCCTCGGCCACGGCCTCGGGGGTCGTGGCCAGTGGTGCGGCGTCCAGACCTTCGGTCATGCTGGATCGCACGAAGCCCGGTCGCACGACGAGCACCCGGCCACCCAGCTCGCGCACGGCCTCGCCGAGCCCGGTGTAGAACGCGTCCATACCAGCCTTGGTGGACCCGTAGACGAAGTTGGAACGGCGGGGTCGTTCACCGGCGACGCTGGACAGCGCAACGACGACCCCGTGACCCTGGGCCCTGATGCGGGCGCCGAGAGCGACCCCAGTGGTCACTGCGCCGACGTAGTTGACCTCGGCCAGCTCGCGAGCGACGTCGATGTCGGTCCACGCCGTTTCCGGGTCGCCGAGCAGCCCGAATGCGACCACGGCGATGTCGATGTCGGTCGAGATGCCTCCGACGACCCTGGAGTGCGTAGCGGTCTCGGTCGCCTCGAAGTCGACGGCGTCGGTACGGCAACCCAGAGCGTCAAGCCGGACGACAGCAGCGTCACGGCGCGGCCCCGGCCGCGCCGCGAGGGTGACGTGCAGCCCCGGTGAGCGGCCGGCATACGCCTCGGCGATCGCCAGCGCGATGTCCGAGGTGCCGCCGAGCAGGAGCAGGTGTTGGGGGATGCCGAGCGCGTTGATCATGGGTGAGGCCTCACAGGTCGAGTCGTCGGGACAGGTCGGAGCGGAACACGCCGTCGGGGTCGACACGCCGACGCAGGGCCAGGAACTCCTCGAGGCGGGGGTACATCCTGCGCACCGCATCAGCGGACATTCGCGAGTCCTTGGCGAGATAGACCCGCCCGCCGGCGGTGGCGACAAGCGCGTCGAGGTGGGACAGCAGCTGATCGAGTCCGGCTCGCACCGGCAGGTCGACGGCGAGAGTCCAGCCGGGGATCGGGAACGAGAGGGGGCCGGCGTTGCCAGGGCCGAATCGCTTGAGCACGTTCAGCGACGAGACGTGACCCGAAGCGGCGATGTGCTCGACCGCCGTGGTGAACGCCGCCTCCTCACCATCGGGCACGACGAACTGGTACTGGCAGAACCCATGCGGTCCGTACAACCGGTTCCACCGGCCGACGACGTCGAGGGGATGAAAGAACCGCGTGATGTCCTGCACCTCGCCGATGCGATGCCGGGGGGCCTTGGCATACCAGAGGGCATTGAAAGCACGAGCGGTCAGACCATTGACCATGCTGACGGGCAGGTCGAGCGGCACCCGGCCGACCTGCCGGCCCGCGAAGTCCAACGCGCCGGCCCGCTCCGCGGGGTCGAGATCGTCGAGGGTCGCTGAGTTGCCGCGCGTGATGACAGCGCGTCCCAACGATGAACCCGTCGTCGCGGTGTCGAACCACGCGACCGAGTAGTCGTAGTTCGCGTCCCCGCTCACCAGCCGGTCGAGCAAGGTGGCGAGATCGGGCGTGCGCTCGGTGTCGACGACGAAGTACGACGTCTCGATGGTCTTGAGCGCGATGGTGGCCTCCAGCACTACGCCCGTCAGGCCCATGCCCCCGATCGTCGCCCAGAACAGCGGAGCGTCCTCGCCGCCAGGTGTCAAAGTCACGACGTCACCCGAGGCGAGCATCAGGTCCAGCGACAGGACGTGATTGCCGAAGCTGCCGTCGACGTGGTGATTCTTGCCGTGGACATCGGCCGCGATGGCGCCGCCGATGGTCACCTGTCGGGTGCCCGGGACGACCGGGAGCCACAGGCCGTGAGGCAGCAGCTCGCGCAGGAGCTGGTCGAGACTCGCGCCAGCCTGGACCCGCACCGACGGCGCCCCAGGGTCGAGCGCGAGGATCCCGGACCAGCTCGTCAGATCGATGACCGAGCCGCCGGCGTTCTGGGCCGGGTCGCCATAGCTGCGACCCAGACCACGGGTGATGACGCCGCGGGGGCCCGCTCCGATGATCTGGGAGCGCAGCGCGGCGAGGTCGAGCGGACGTTCGACGTCCGACACCGTTCGACTCGTGCCGCCCCACCCGGCCAGGATGGACCCAGTCATGAGGAGTAGACCCCGACCGCAAAGACCACGAGCCAGGCCAGACCGATGATCTGCAGGACCGGGTCGCGCAGCACGGCCTCCTCCGGCTCGCCGGCCAGCCCGTGGTCGACGTCGACGGCATATCGCAGAAGTCCCATCACGAACGGAGCGATCGACACGGCCTGCCAGTTGATGCCGCTGCCATCGGAGATCTCGAACGCCCACAGGCTGTAGGCGGTGATCGTGATCGCCGCAGCCAGGCTCCAGACAAATCGAAGATACGACTCGGAGTAGACCTCGAGCGTCCGGCGTGTGCCGGCACCCGATCCCACGCTGCGCAGCTCGGAGTAGCGTTTGCCGGCCACCATGAACAGGGAGCCGAAGGACGCGACCAGGAGGAACCACTGGGACAGCGGCACGTCGACCGCGACTCCTCCGGCTATCGCCCGCAGCAGGAACCCGGCGGCCACGATGGACAGGTCGATGACCGGTTGCTCCTTGAGCCAGACGACGTAGAGGATCTGGATCACGAGGTACACCGCGAGTGTCATGGCCAGATCGCGGTCGACGAGCCAGCCGAGACTCATGGCCAACACCGCACAGACCACCGAGGCGAGAACCGCTGTTCGGGTGCCGAGTTCTCCAGCGGCGACGGGACGCAATCGTTTGCGAGGATGGCGTCGGTCGTCCTCGGCATCGATTGCGTCGTTGAGCAGATAGATCGAGGACGCCGCGAGGGTGAACGCGAAGAAGCTGCCGACGACCGCCAGGATCGTGCCACGGTTCCACTCGACGCCGGCCGCCAGGGGGGCAGCGACGACCAGGACGTTCTTGGTCCACTGGCGGGGGCGCGTCGTACGGGCGATGGCGTACGCGGTACGCACGGGGGAGCTCATGGTGCCACTCAGCCTAGCCGCGGGGGGGCCAGTCGGGCCTGGACGCCGACGATGCTGCTCTGACCCCATGCCACTGGTAACCTTGGTGAGTATTGAGGGAGGGACTCAACGTGGGAACAATTACTGGCGGCATCGTCGCTTTCATCGCAGGACTTGGTCTGGCCGGAGCAACTG
>NZ_JBAVDI010000127.1:0-28868 GCF_049587115.1 Aeromicrobium sp. | reverse complement strand
GGCCAGGATCGGCTGATCACCCAGCGGTCGGGGATCCTCGCGGATCATCATCGACTAGCCAGTCGGGGAAGGTAAGCGTCGGGCTGGGAAGCGCCTCACGGCGCGTGGCCGCTCTTGGCGGCTAATTTTGGGACCCGGGGCTACCGCAGCCCGACGCGTTCAACCAGCCTAACCGAGGGCAAGCACAACTCAAGGACATGACGTCCCGAGTTCAGTGCAGCTGTGATGCGCGCTCCAGTTCGGCTGAACGACGTAGATGCATCGCGGTGTCGACAAGCTTGGCGGCGCTCTGCGGATCTCCGCTCTCGAGCTGCGCCCGGCCGACACCCACGATGTGGGCGAAAGCTGCTGCGCGGTCGAGCGTCACATCGAAATCCGGGCCGACGATGCCACGCACGACGGTGTCGACCAGCGCGATGACCTCCTCGGGTCCCGGCGGGTCGACGACTCCGGCCAGAACCTCGTGCACCGGTGCGTACGCCTTGCCGGTGGCGAATTCACGTGCGGCCTGCTCAGGCTGACGGTAGACCCAGGTGCGCAGCAAGTAGAGGCGCCACAGGGCGCCGGCCACACTGTCGGCCGCGGCGTGGGACCACAGGTCGGCTATCGCGCCGAGGCCTTCCTCATCTGCGAGGTGGAGCACCCGGTCGACAAGTCCTTGGTCGTCCTCGGAACGGGGACCACGCACCAGCAACGTGGCGATGCGATGGCCGGCCGCTGTCATCTCGGCGGGATCGGCCCCGTCGGCCTGCGCCTCGAACAGGGCGGACCCGGGCAGGGACGGCTTCTTGAAGTCGCTCACGCGCAAGCTCGTTGGCCAGGTGCCGCAGTCATCCCCCCACGTTAACGGGGTGGACCAGCTCAGGCGGTGTGGACCGGGGTCTTCTCAGTCGGTGTCGCGACGTGCGAGGGCTTGCGGAGGTAGAGCCACAGGACCGGCGCGACGTACGCGAACCAAGCAGTGACCTGTAGCCACGAGGGATTGGGCTGGAAGTTGATCGTGCCCTTCAGGAGGGTGCCGTACCAGCTGTCCGGTGGGATCGTCGCTGAGACGTCGAAAGCACGGCTGGAGAAGCCGGGTAGGACTCCGGCCTCCTGCAGATCGAAGATCCCGTAGGCCAGGACGCCGGCGGCCACCACGATCAGCAGCGCGCCGGTGATCGTGAAGAACTTGCCGAGGTTGACCTTGATCGCTCCGCGGTAGATGAGGAATCCAAGTCCGACCGCGACCAGGATCCCGGCAGCGGCGCCGATGAACGGGGTGCTGCTCGTGCTTCCAACGATGGTCGACCACAAGATCGTGGCGGTCTCCAGACCCTCGCGCCCGACGGTGAGGAACGCGACCCCGCCCAGGGCGACGGGACCGAGGGTGAGTGCTTCGGCCATCTGACCCTCGAGCTCGCGCTTGAGTCCGCGTGCGGTGCGCCGCATCCAGAAGATCATCCAGGTGACGAGGCCGGCGGCAAGGATGGACAGGGTTCCACCGACGATCTCCTGGGCGGCGAAGGAGAGCTGGTCGAAGACGATGGTGATGACGGCGAACGCAGCCAGCACGAGCGCCAGTGCTGCCAGGACGCCCGCCCAGACGAAGCGGATCTCGTGACGCCGACCAGTCTTGACGAGGTAGGCAATGAGGATGCTCACGATGAGGCTGGCCTCGAGGCCTTCGCGCAGACCGATGAGAAGGTTTCCGAACACATCTCGATCGTAACTTAGGGGTGGCTAACCTTGGACAGAAGTGGGGACAGAGCGCAGACACCAACGGGTCAGTCCGGTTGCTCCGCGCGCAGGGCCGCGGTCAACGGTTCGACGACGAGACCGATCTGCCAGGCCCGAGCCCCATCTGCGGTGAGCGCTGCACTGACCGTCTCGACGGTGATCTCGGTGGGCGGCTCCCAGGCGAGATTGCGCACGAGCTGCGGGCTGATGAGATTTTCGGTGGGCAGATCGTGCTGATCGGCCAGCCCGACCACCACCTCACGGCTTCGGGTCAGCCGGGCCGCGGCAGGAGGGTTCTTGTCGGCCCAGGCTCGCGGTGGCGGGGGACCGTCGACGCGCTGGGCTGCAGTCGGCAGCTTGATGTCCGGCACGGTGAGTCCGCGCTCCACGGCGTCGAACCACTCACTGGCGAATCGCCGCGGTCCACGATTCCGCATGATTCTCATGCTCTTGAGCGCCGCGACGTTTTCGGGTGGGTTGACTGCGATCTCGAGGATCGAGGCATCCGGGAGGATTCGACCAGGGGTCGTGTCGCGCGCTTCGGCGATCGCGTCTCGCGCTTCCCAGAGCTCGCGGACGAGCGCGAGAGCACGGCGCCCACGGGCCTTGTGGATGCCTGAGGTGCGGCGCCAGGGCTCCTTGCGCTCGGGTGGCCCCTGGAACGACAGCAGCGCCTCGAACTCCTCGGCGGCCCACTCCCGCTTGCCGGCCTTCTGGAGATCGACATCGATCAGGTCGCGAAGCTCGACCAGCACCTCGACGTCCAGAGCGGCATAGACCAACCACGGCTCGGGCAGCGGTCGGGTGGACCAGTCGGCCGCGGAGAACTCCTTGGCCAGGCTCAGGCCCAGGTAGTGCTCGACGAGTGCCGCCAGGCCGACGCGCGGAAGGTTGAGCAGTCGTCCGGCCAGCTCGGTGTCGAACAGTGACTCCGGGTAGAGGCCGACCTCGGCCAAGCACATGAGGTCCTGGTTGGCGGCATGCAGGATCCACTCGTTGCCGTCGAAAGCCGTGTCGAGCGGCACCAGGCTCTCGAACGCGATGGGATCGATCAGGTGGGTTCCAGACCCCTCGCGGCGTACTTGCACGAGGTAGGCGCGCTGGGAGTAGCGGTAACCGGAAGCCCGCTCGGCGTCCAGGGCGATCGGACCAGTGCCTGCCATGATGCGCTCGCAGGTCTGCCGCAGCAGCTCGGGGGTGTCGACGACCGGCGGCAGCGGATCGCGGAGCTCGAGCCGGGGTGCCACGGGCACGACCGGCTCCGGCGTCTCGTCCTCGATGGCGTCGGTGGGGGTCTCGTCGGGGTTGGTCTGTCCGGCGTCGGTCAACGGGCACCACGCCTGCGCTGCAGGGGAATCACTCCGGGGGTCAGAGGGGGGAGGCCGGCGATGGCGCACAACAGGTTGGACCACGCTGCGGCGTGCGACCCCATCCCGGGGGCGGGCGCATGAGCCAGCGGCGTCCATGACGCCCGGACCTCGATCTGGGCATCCGAACCGTCGGGGGTCATCTCGCCGAAACCCTCCGACCGGACGACGGTCACGCTGCCGCTGGCGGCGGTGTACTCGCTGCCGTAGGCCTCGAGGGCTTCGGTCAGCCAGCTCCAGCCCACGCTGGGGAGCACAGGGTCGGCGGCCATGTCGGCGTCGATGTCAGCTCGTGCGAACGTCACGCAGCGGAACGTGCCGCCCCAGGCGTCGTTGCCAGCCGGATCGTGCAGCAGAATGAAACGGCCGGTTGCCAGCTCTTCGTCGCCGACGAGGACATCCCCGCTGATGGCGAAGGAGTGCGGGGCGATGCGTTGTGGCGCTGGCATCTGGTCCACCACCACCTCGGGCCGGAGGACTGCCTGACGTACCTGCTCGACCGCAGCCGTGAATTGTGCGGGGGTGCGGTCGATCTCGCTTCGGGCTCCCACCCTGTGATGGTAGGCGCGGATGGGTCGGGCCACAGCCTCGACACTCCGCAGGACCTGAGACACTGGGGCGGTGACAGTGACGATGACCGACAGCGCTTTCCTCCAGGCCTGCCGAGGCACGCGACCCGACCGTACGCCGGTGTGGTTCATGCGCCAGGCCGGTCGTTCGCTTCCCGAGTACCTCGCGCTCCGCGAGGGCACCGCGATGCTCGAGTCGTGCTTCCGCACCGACATGGTTGTCGAGATCACCATGCAGCCGGTCCGTCGCTACGGTGTCGACGCTGCGATCTTCTTCTCCGACATCGTCGTACCGCTCAAGGCGATCGGCGTCGACCTGGACATCGTCCCGGGCGTGGGGCCCGTCGTCGCCGATCCGATTCGTTCGGCGAATCAGCTCTCGCAGTTCCGCGACATCGAGCCGGACGACGTCACGCCCATCACCGACGCGGTCACGGCACTGGTGGGTGAGCTCGGCACGACCCCCCTGATCGGCTTCGCCGGGGCCCCGTTCACCTTGGCGTCCTACCTCGTCGAGGGGGGGCCTTCCCGCGACCACCGACTGACCAAGCAGCTGATGTACTCCGAGCCGGACCTGTGGCACGCGTTGCTCGGCCGAATGGCAGCCATCGCGGGTCAGTTTCTTCGACTCCAGGTCGAGGCCGGCGCGTCGGCGATCCAGCTGTTTGATTCGTGGGCCGGGACGCTGTCGCTCGCGGACTACGAGACGTACGTCAAGCCGCACTCGGCGGCCGTGCTCGACTCGGTCGCCGACCTTGATGTGCCGCGCATCCACTTCGGTGTCGGGACGGGAGAGCTCCTGCACGCAATGGGTGACGCCGGGGCCGATGTCGTTGGCGTTGACTGGCGGGTCCCCATGGACGAGGCCGTGAGACGGGTCGGCCCCGGCCGTGCGTTGCAGGGCAACCTCGATCCCACCACGTTGTTCGCGCCGACTGAGTTCGTGCACGCCCGCGCAGCGGAGATCATCGATGCCGGCCGCTCGGCCGAGGGACACGTGTTCAACCTGGGCCATGGCGTGCTGCCTGCGACCGACCCCGATGCGTTGGCCCGCCTGGTCGACTTCGTGCACGGCTACGAGCCCGCTGCCTCCTGACATGCGTGCAGCAGTCGTCGGTGGCGGGATGGCCGGGCTGGCTGCGGCGTACGAGCTCGCGGTCAGTGGTGTCGATGTCGTCGTGCTCGAGGGCTCCGACCGCCTTGGAGGAAAGCTTCGGCTGGGGACTGTCGGCGACCTGACGCTCGACCTCGGTGCGGAGTCCATCCTGGCCCGCCGACCCGAGGGTCTCGACCTGATCGATGCGGTCGGCCTCGACGACCGGGTGGTCAACCCGGACACGATCACGGCGGCGATCTGGACGCACGGGGAATTGCGACCGATGCCGGCCACAGTCATGGGAATCCCGGCCGATCTCGCCGAGCTGGCTGCGTCCGGAATCGCAAGGGTCGACGACCCGCATGTCCTTCCGGTTCCGAAGGACGACGTCTCCGTCGCGGACTTCGTCGCCGACCGGCTCGGACGTGATGTGCTGGATCGCCTCGTCGAGCCGCTGCTCGGCGGGGTCTATGCCGGGCACACCGACGCCTTGTCCTTGCGTGCCACGACGCCGCAGATCGCTGCTCTGGGTCCCGATCTGCTCGCTGGCGCCACCGCGGCGCGGGCAGCCGCAACAGCCCGCGGTCCGGTGTTCGCTGGACTCGTCGGCGGAGTGGGCCAGCTGCCGGCTGCCGTCGCGGCGACACCCGGCATCTCGGTACGGCTCGACTCGACGGTCCGCGCGGTCACCCGGAAGGCAGAGGGTTGGCTGCTCTCGATCGGCCCGACGACCGATGTCGAGCAGCTGCTCGTGGATGCCGTCGTGGTCGCGGCCCCGGCGCCGGCCGCAGCGCGGCTCATCGCTGAGGACGCGCCGGAGGCCGCCTTCGCGCTGGCCGCGATCGAGTACGCCAGCATGGCGATCGTCACGTACGTCTTCGACGAGCCGCCGGCGTTCGAGGGATCGGGATTCCTGGTGCCGCCGATCGACGGAACGTTCATCAAGGCCGCGACGGTGTCGTCGAACAAGTGGGACTGGGTCGGGGCCACTGGCCGCACGGTCATCCGGGCATCGGTCGGGCGCTCGGGAGAGTCGACGCTGCTCCAGCACGACGACCCCGCCATCGTCGCCGCGGCGCTGGCTGACCTGCGCGCGGCGTTCGGCGGTCTCCCCGACCCTCTCGACGCGGTGGTGCAGCGCTGGGGCGGGGCGCTGCCGCAGTACGACGTCGGACACCTGGAGCGGGTGGCGACCATCGAGCGATCGATCGCCGCGGTGCGTGGGCTGGAGGTCTGCGGTGCGGCCTGCCGAGGGGTGGGCATCCCGGCGGTCATCGCCTCGGGTCGGGCGGCCGCACGGCGGCTCCTCGACGCTGGGACAATGGAGCCATGAGCACCATCGCGAACAAGGGCAAGCTGGCCAAGGAGATCAACGACACGATCCGCTACACGATGTGGTCGGTGTTCAGGATCGAGACGCCACTGGGTGATGTTCCGCGTGCCGAGCTGGCGACGGAGGTCGACGAGCTCATCGCGAAGCTTGCGGCCGACGACGTCGTGGTGCGCGGCACGTACGACGTGAGCGGTCTGCGAGCCGACGCTGACCTGATGATCTGGTGGCACGCGCCGACGAGCGATGCGCTGCAGGTCGCCTACAACGCGTTCCGACGGACTGCGCTCGGCGCACACCTGGCCCCGGTGTGGTCCCAGCTGGCGCTGCACCGTCCGGCTGAGTTCAACCGCTCGCACATCCCGGCGTTCATGGCCGAGGAGGAGACCCACCCGTACGTCTGCGTCTACCCGTTCGTCCGCTCGTTCGAGTGGTACCTGCTGCCCGACGAGGAGCGCCGCGAGATGCTGCGCGAGCACGGCATGCAGGCCCGCGACTATCCCGATGTTCGCGCCAACACGGTGGCCTCGTTCGCCCTGGGCGACTACGAGTGGATTCTCGCATTCGAGGCCGACGAGCTGCACCGCATCGTCGACCTGATGCGTGAGCTGCGTGCCAGCCAGGCCCGGCGTCACGTGCGCGAGGAGATTCCGTTCTACACGGGCCGCGCGCACACCCTCACCGAGCTCACCGAGCGCTGGCCCTGACCCGCTGAGCGGCAGGTCCTGCGCGGGACCGGCTCAGGAGTCGGCGCGGAGCTGCAGGCTGACCCCGTTGATGCAGAAGCGCTCGTCGGTCGGGGTCGGGAAGCCTTCGCCCTTGAACACGTGGCCGAGGTGCGATCCGCACCGTGCGCAGCGCACCTCAGTGCGTACGCCGCCGAACAGTGAACGGTCCTCGATGTACTCGACCCGGTCCTCGGCGAGCGGGGAGTAGAACGCCGGCCAGCCGCAGTGCGCATCGAACTTGGTCTCGCTGCGGAACAGCTCGGCGCCGCACGCCCGGCACTCATAGACGCCTACCGTCGGATCTGTCTCGTACGAGGAGCTGAACGGCCGCTCAGTGCCGGCCTTGCGCAGCACCTGGTACTCGGCCGGGCTCAGCTCGGCCTTCCATTCGTCGTCGGTCTTGTCCACGTCATAGGCCATGCAGCAAGCCTACGTGGCAGGGCCAGCGGGACTCGTCTCAGCGCTGGGCGTCGAACGGCACGTGCTCGAGCAGGTGCACGCTGGGCACATCGAGCTTGCGCTGCGCGCGGGAGGTCCAGTCGAGTTGCAGGAACTCTCTGACGACGTGCGGCTCGGTGAGGATGATGACCTCCGAGGAACCGCTGGACTTGACCAGCTCGAGCAGGGCGTCGATCGGGTCGGCCTCGGTCAGGGTCGCCGACACCTGCTGGTTGCGCTCGCGGAGCAGATCTGCGCTGGCGTCGAGCTCGGACTGGCCCGCCTTGACGATCTGCTGCTGGACCTCCTCGACCGCGTCGGGCTCGGTGATCGGAGCGATCTGACCCGACCCCAGAGCGCTCATGGACGATGTCAGGATCGCCTGCGAGCTCTCGACGGGAAGCAGCAGGTGGTAGCGGATCGTGTCGTCGAGCCCTTCGTGCAACGCAATGATCTGATCCGCGTCGAGGTCGTGGAGCTGGCGTTCGATGAGCAGTGCGACGTCATACATGTGGAGGAGTCTACGGCGCGTCGTACCCGGGCGGGTGGTGCCACCCATCGGGCATACTGCCGCCATGGCCACGTCTCTGGACTCCCAGCTCACCGTCACCGCTCCGGTCAACCTGTCCGCGTACGACTCGCGTGCCAAGACGGGCTTTTCCGGCAAGAAGGACGATGCGGCCGACGACCTCGCCGAGATGGGGGAGGAGCTGAGCGACCTGCAGGAAAAGCTCTTCGCGGGCGGGCGCGCCGAGACCAGCAGTGCTCGGGTCCTGGTCGTGCTGCAGGGGATGGACACCTCGGGCAAGGGAGGCATCATCCGGCACGTCGCAGGCCTGGTGGATCCGCAGGGTCTGGCGATCACGTCGTTCAAGAAGCCGACCCCCGCAGAGCTGAAGCACGACTTCCTGTGGCGGGTCGAGCGAGTCCTGCCCGAGCCGGGAATGATCGGCGTCTTCGACCGCTCGCACTACGAGGACGTGCTGATCGGGCGGGTGCGCCAGCTCGCGTCCGCAGAAGAGATCGAACGTCGCTACACAGCGATCAACGAGTTCGAGCAGTCGTTCACCGATTCCGGTGGAGTCATCATCAAGTGCTTCCTGCACATCACGGCCGACGATCAGAAGGAGCGGCTGGCCGCTCGCCTCGACGACCCCAGCAAGCACTGGAAGTACAACACCGGTGATCTCGACGAGCGCATGCTGTGGGACGACTACCAGCAGGCTTACACCTTGGCGCTGGAGCGCTGCTCGACCGAGCACGCCCCGTGGCACATCGTGCCGAGCGGCCGCAAGTGGTACCGCAACTGGGCCGTTGCAGCCTTGCTGCTGGAACAGCTACGGGCGCTCGACCTGCAATGGCCGGACGCCGACTTCTCGGTCGAGGCCGAGCAGGCCCGGCTCGCCACGATGTAGCGAGCCGACCCGGCTCAGGCCGACAGCGGCTCGAGTGGCACGAGGTCGACTGCGCCGACGGCGTAGCGCGCCAGGATGACCCGCGCGATCTCGTCGTCGACGCCCAGGGGCTCGGCCACGGCGACCGCACCGGCCTCGTACGCCAGCTCGGTCACCCGGTCGGGCAGGACGCCAGGAGCGAGGAAGAGCTGCCCAACTGCGATGTGCCTGCGTCCGTCCGCCCGGTGCGCTCGCACGGCCTCGCCTGCAGCGGGTGGGACGCTCGACGCGAACGCGGCGATGGTCGGCAGCTTGTGGTGCGCTCCCCAGGTCCGGGCGGCCCGGGAGATCGCCGCGTTGGCCAGCGGGTCCGACGACCCGGCGCCGGCGAGCACCAGGGCGTCGAGCTCGCGTACCCGATTGTGCGACAGGGCATCACGCAGCCGCTTGTCCAGGATGTTGAAGAACGCGTTCTCGATTCCCAGGACCCGGGTCGCCTCGATCAGGATGCCGTCGTGTCGGGCCAAGGCGGCAGCGATGACCTTCGGCACGTCGATCGTCGCGTGGAAGGCCTCGGTGAGCAGCAGGGGGACCACGACAATCTCCTGATGCCCTTCCGCCACGAGGCGGTCGACGGCCACGTCGAAGTCCGGCTCGGCCAGGTCGAGGAATGCCGGCTCGACGCGGAGGTCAGGTCGCATGCATGCGACCAGCTCCGTCAGGGCTGTGATCGTCTGGGCAGAACGCGGATCGCGGCTGCCGTGCGCAAGAGCAATGAGTGCTGGTGCGGTCATGATGCTGTCCTCCTATCGTGTGGTGCTGCTGGGGGTGTGTGATGAGTGGTGAGGTCGGTTGCGGAGAGCTGGCCGACGAAGCTGAGGCGGAACGCGCGAAGACAGCAGCGGCACTCCCATTCGCCGTGCTTGTCGCCATGCGGCCGCAGGCCCTCGTCGGCGCAGTAGGGGCAGTGAAATGGCACGGCGCGAGCGGTCATCGCAGGACCTCCTCGTCGGCTCGGGCGACCCAGCGAGCGAAGGACTCGCCATCCTCGCGCTGCTCGAGGTAGTTCCGGGCGAGCTTCTCCACGTAGTCAGGCAGATGATCTCCGGCGACCTTGTGTGATCGCAGCTTGCGGCCGAACCCTGCCTCCAAGCCCAACGCGCCACCCAGGTGCACCTGAAACCCCTCGACAGTGTTCCCGTCGGCATCGTTGACGAGCATGCCCTTGAGGCCGATGTCGGCGGTCTGGATGCGGGCGCAGGAATTGGGGCAGCCGTTGACGTTGACGGTGATGGGGGAGTCGAGCTCGGGCACCCGCAGCTCAAGCTCGGCGATCAGGTCCTTGGCGCGATCCTTGGTGTTGACGATCGCCAGCTTGCAGAACTCGATGCCGGTGCAGGCCATGGTGTTGCGGCGCCACTGCGACGGGCGGGCGTCCAGACCGATGTCAGCCAAGGCCGCGACGAGCGATTCGACCTGGTCCTTCTCGACGTCCAGCACCAGCAACTTCTGCATCGGTGTGGTGCGTACCCGGTTGCTGCCGTGCGCCTCGACGATGTCGGCGACCTGATGCAGCAACGTCCCGGAGATACGACCGACTGTCGGGGCGGCGCCCACGAAGAACCGGCCATCGTTCTGTGGGAAGACGCCGACGTGATCGGCGGGAGTCTCGGGTGCGTCGGGGGCGGCGAGATCGATCAGCGTGCGGCCGAGGTACTCAGTCTCGAGCACCTCCCGGAACTTTTCGACACCCCAGTCGGCGATGAGGAACTTGAGCCGAGCACGGGTGCGCAGGCGCCGGTAACCGTAGTCCCGGAAGATGCTGGTGACTCCCCTCCAGACGTCGGGCACTTCGTCCAGCGGCACCCACACCCCGAGTCGCTGGGCAAGCATGGGATTGGTCGACAGGCCGCCTCCCACCCAGAGGTCGAAGCCCGGGCCGTGATCGGGGTGCACCGCGCCGGAGAAGGCGATGTCATTGATTTGCGGGACCACGTCGTGGCCGGGGTGGCCGCTGATCGCGGTCTTGAACTTGCGCGGCAGGTTGGAGAAGGCGTGGTCGCCGATGAACTGGCGCTCGATCTGCTCGATCGCTGTCGTGCCGTCGATGATTTCGTCACGAGACACTCCGGCGACAGGGCTTCCGAGGATGACCCGCGGGCAGTCGCCGCACGCCTCCTGAGTCGAGAGGCCAACGGATTCGAGCCGCTCCCAGATCGTCGGGACGTCACGGATGTCGATCCAGTGGTACTGCACGTTCTGCCGGTCCGTCAGATCGGCGGAGTCGCGGGCATACGCCTGGGACAGGTCGGCAATCGTGCGGAGCTGTGCGAGGTCCAGCTGGCCGCCGTCGATGCGCACCCGCAGCATGAAGAATTTGTCTTCTAGCTCCTCGGGCTCGAGGGTCGCGGTGCGGCCCCCGTCGATGCCCGCCTTGCGCTGGGTGTAGAGACCCCACCAGCGGAAGCGACCGCGCATGTCGCCCGGATCGATCGAGTCGAAGCCGCGCTGGGCATAGATGTTCTCGATGCGAGCCCGGACGTTGAGCGGGTTGTCGTCCTTCTTGGACTGCTCGTTCGCGTTCAGCGGCTCGCGGTAGCCCAGCGCCCATTGGCCCTCACCCCGACGGGGTTGCGGACGGCGCTGGGGTGATTCCGTACCGGTGGCGGATGCCATGAGATTTCCCTTGGACAGGGCACACGGCGATCAGGACAGGTTCGTCACGGACGAGGTCGCCGCACGCCTGGATGATCGAGACTGGAGATCAGAGCAGAGGTCGCGCGTTGATCAGCGACACATCATGTTGCGGGCACGACCGAGGTCAACGTGGATGCGTCCCACGAGCCAGAGGTCCTGTGCAGCGAGCATGAGAACAGCATGCGGAACCGGCTGCCGGGTGGCAAGCATCCATCTCAAGGTGTGAGACACGTGTCCAATATGCGGGATTTCGAGTCTCGACAACGCGGGAAACCGCCAAGGGTTGTGGCCTGCGTCACTCGGCCGGGACGAGGGCGGTAACGCCGTAAGCGCCGATGGCGGACGCCGCGAGAGTCGTGCCGGCGGCGACCAACGCCACGTCCCAAGGCACCAGCCCAGCAGTCGCCAGCCCGATCACGGCGGCCGGGTGGAACACCGTCAGCAGGCCGAGCGGTAGCACCGCGCCACCCAGGACGGCGGGCACCGCAGCGTAAGGTTCCGAACCGCCTCCGTCGATCGTGAGGGTCGCCCACGCGCCGACTAGACCGACCAGTGCCGCACCCACCGCCGTCACGACCAGGCCCGGCTGGGTGAAGACGATGCTCTCACCGAGTCGGTCATCCAGGCCGAGGGCGGCGAGTCCACCAACCACGGCGCCGACGGTGTGCGCGGTCAAGACCGGCAGCAGCGTCGACCACGAGCCGCGGCGCACGACAGCCAGGGTGACGGCGGAGGCTGGATTGGCGAGCCAGAGTCCGGAGGCCTCGTCGGTGCTGTGCAGCTGGGCGTACCACGTGAACAGCACGATCACGGCCGCGACTGCCGCTACGGCAAGCGTCGGGTCGGCGGCACGCAGTGCCAGGGCGGAGGCGAGGGTGATGGTGGCGGCCAGGGCGGCCGCCGTGGACAGAAGGCGCATTCAGTTCTCCAGGTCAGGGGTGGCTCGGGCGACGATTCTCGCAAGATCGAGACCGCGGGGGAGCGTGCCGAACGTGCCGCCCCAGTCACCACCGAGGCGCGATGCGCAGAATGCGTCGGCGACTGCTGGGTCGCCGTGCTTCAGCAGAACCGTTCCCTGCAGGGCAGTGGCCATCCGACCGGCGATGCGTCGCGCGCGGACCTCGATGTCGGTCAGGTCGGCGAGCTCGGTGAGCACCTCGTCGACGACGGTGTCGAGGCGCGGATCCTCGCCCCGCACGGAGCCGACCTCGGTGATCCAGGCGTCCAGGGTCTCCGGCTCACGACCCAGCGCTCGCAACACGTCGAGAGCATTGACGTTTCCGCTGCCCTCCCAGATCGAGTTGAGCGGTGACTCGCGGAACAGCAGCGGCATCCCCGACTCCTCGACGTATCCGTTGCCACCCAGGCACTCCAAGGCCTCGGCAACCATGAACGGAGTCCGCTTGCACACCCAGAACTTCTCCAGAGCCAGTCCGATACGTCGCAAGGCCTGCTCGTGCGCGTCGTTGGGCTGGTCGACGGCGGTGGCCAGTCGCAGGGCAACCATGGTGGCGGCCTCGCTCTCGACCGCCAGGTCGGCGAGCACGTTGGTCATGGCCGGCTGGTCGGCCAGGGTCGCGCCGAACGCGGCGCGATGGCTCGCATGCCAGGTCGCTTCGGCGAGGGACTTGCGCATGATGCCGGCCGAGCCGAGGATGCAGTCCATCCGCGTCGCCGAGACCATCTCGATGATCGTGCGGATGCCGCGCCCCTCGTCGCCGAGCCGCACCGCGTATGCGTCGTGGAATTCCAGCTCGCTTGATGCGTTGGACCGGTTGCCGAGCTTGTCCTTGAGACGAACGAGTGACACCGCGTTGCGAGAGCCGTCAGGGCGGATCCGCGGCACCACGAAGCACGTCATCCCCTCGGTGGCCTGCGCCAACACCAGGAAGACGTCGTTCATGGGGGCCGAGGTGAACCATTTGTGGCCCGTCAGCAGGTACTCGCCGTGCGTCTCGGTAGGTCGCGCGATCGTGCTGTTGGTCCGCAGGTCCGAACCGCCCTGCTTCTCGGTCATTCCCATGCCGGCGAGCAGGCCTGCCTTGTCCTCCGGCGGACGCAGCCCGAAGTCGTACGTGCGGGAAGCGAGCCCCGTCGTCCATTGCTTGGCCAAGGCGTCGTCGGCGCGAAGAGCCGGCACGACGGCGTAGGTCATCGTGATCGGGCACATGTGTCCGGCCTCGGACTGTCCCCAGGTGAAGAATCCGGCCGCGCGCTTCAGGTGGGCAACGGGGGACTGCGAGGTCCACGGCTCGGCGGTCAGGCCGAAGCCGACCCCTTGGGTCATCAGCCAGTGCCACGACGGATGGAACTCGACTTCGTCGATGCGGTTGCCGAAGCGGTCGTTGGTGCGCAGGACAGGTTCGTTCTCGTTTGCCAGGTGCCAGTGCTCGCGCGCCTCCGCCGATCCGGCGAGGCGACCCATCGGTGTGATCGCCCCGACGATCTCTGTGCTGTGATCCCCGCCGAATGCGCCGACGGCATCCATCAGGGCCTGATCGGCAGTGGCGACGTTGTAACCGACGAGCGGGAGCGCCTGGTTCGAAGGTGCGCGCTGGAGGGGATCCATGTCGCTACGGTAGAGCCATGGCGGTGGAACCGGTAGACCGGCCGGGGGTCCCCGAGACGGGCAAGAGGGTTGTCGCCCGCACCGTCAGCAGCTGTTTCCGCTATCGCGTCACGGGCCTCGCCGCCGAGGCGGCATTCTTCGCGATCCTGTCTCTCCCGCCACTGGTGTTCGGTCTGGCCGGGACGATCGGGTTCATTGCCGAACGTTATGACGTGGCGAAGGTCGAGGTGCTCAAGGACCGGGTCATCGACCTGGCATCGCAGGCGTTGACACCCGACACGGTCGACCAGGTCATCGCTCCGACCCTCAACGACGTGCTGGGCGGAGGGCGTATCGACGTGATCTCGATCGGCTTCGTGCTCGCCCTGTGGTCCGGGTCGCGGGCTCTCAACGTGTTCATCGACACGATCACGATCATCTACGGCCTCGGCGGGCACCGCGGAATCGTCAAGACCCGCGCCCTGTCATTCGCGCTGTACATCATCGCGCTGCTGGTCGGCATCATTTTGGTCCCCCTGGTGCTGGCCGGCCCGCAGGTTGCGGCCGAGATCCTGTCCGACCGATTCGCGTTCCTCCGCTTCTTCTACTGGCCGGCGGTGCTGCTGCTGTCGATCGGGTTCCTCACGACGCTCTATCACCTGGCCGTACCGGTGCGAAAGAAGTGGCGGGTGGGCTTGCCGGGCGCGATCTTCACCCTGCTGCTGTGGATCTTTGGCAGCTACTTCGTTCGCTGGGCGCTCGGCTTCTCCACTGGCGGCTCGTCGATCTACGGTCCGTTGGCGGCACCCATCGCGGTCCTGCTGTGGCTGTACGTGCTGTCGATCGCGGTGCTGATCGGTGCGGCGATCAACGTCGCGGTCGAGCAAGGTTTCGAAGACTCCCGCTGGGGCCATCGACGCGAACGTCTGGATCCCTGAGCACGCGAGGTCACTCGTCCGCAGCGGCCCGGTCATCCAGTGGGGTGGGCTGGCTTGGCGTCCACCCGACTGATTTGAGTCTTGCCTCGAGCCTGCGACTCGCGGAGGATCCCATCCGCCAGATCAGCTCCTCCTCGGGAATCGGTGACTCATACCCAGATTTCCTGCGCCGTTTCGCCATGCCGGACCTCCCTACAAGAGCTACACCAGAGAGAATTTTCAACAAGATCGTAGAGCCGTTCCGGTGGCCTGACAAGCGGCTCGGACCACATTTTTCGGCTGTTCCGAGCGACCTGAAGGGGCGGCAGTGGGACGCTAAATCGAACACATGTTCTATCATGTCGGGATGGGATTCGTGGATCGGTCCGAGGGGAATCGACGCGACCCTGCCACGCAGCCGCACCGGCACGTCTGGGTCAAGCAGTCCAAGGAGTACGGCAGCCTGACGCCGTGGCCCGGTCTGTTGATCGAGTGGCGGCGAGACAGCCGCGGCACGTGGTTTGCGCTCGTCGCGGTGGTGTCCGGCGGCGTGGGCAATCACCTGGGCGTCAGCTGGATCGAGGCCGACCTGCTCATCCCTGCCAAGGGCTACGACCGGCCCGAGTGACCGAAACCAGCGGGGATTAGGTCACTGAGGTGGCGATGAAGCCGAGGGCGATCCCGATAATCGTGGTCATCGCGGAGCCGGCTGCGACGTACGCCCCAAGCGGCTTGTCTCCCGCGCGGTGCGCGACGACTCCCAGGATGATCCCGAGCGGGCCGAACACGATCGGGAAGAACACGATCGCCATCACCCCGCACACGCCGCCGATGGTCGCCTGGACACGACCCGGTGGCCTGGTCTGGCGTGGAATGTGGCCGGTCATCTCATCTCCCCGTAGTGGATCGGTCACGGAAAAGCTCCCGTGAAATGAAAGATCCCTCCGGAGGGAGGGATCTTCGTGGTGGGCGATACTGGGTTTGAACCAGTGACCACTCATTTAGTGGAATCTGGATGCCACCTGCACAAATATCCTCTGACCTGCTAATTGTCGCTCGTGGCGTACCGACCCGCACACCAGGGAACGGAACAAGACGTACCTATCAACCACGGACCAGACCCCACATCGGACTCCATCCGCAATAGCTCGGCGAGCGGCCCAGTGACCCCAGGGGGCCCAAGGCAAGCGTCGCATTACCTAATGGTGCTGTAGAAGACCTCGGCTACGGGTCTAGGACTTCTGAACCAGCTTGGGACGGGGGGACCCCTGGACGGCCCCGGCGCGGAACCTGGGCTCAGCTGCCTAGTCTTGGCTGCTCCTCGCGGAATGCCAGGCCATCCGAAACACGCGAGCAGGAGATTACGGATTCGGGACAGAAAACCGGAGCGACAGTCGAAATATCGCATCTGCCGTACGCAATTGATTGTTCCGGCCTCATCCATTCCGAGCACCCGGACAGTTCTAGATATTGGTCCTTCCAAACAGCTGATATCCAGCGCCGGAACAGAGGGTTCCTCATCTCGTCCGCGAGGTGAGGAGCCCTCTTCTCCTCACTAGGTCCGATTGGCGACACCGGCCTGCGGCACCTCATTCCTGGCGGACCGCGGGCGAGCGATCAGTAGGCCGACGGTCATCAGGACAGCGCCGGTGGACACTATGCCGATCTCATCGCCGAGCCAGGCTGGGTCGGTGTCGCCGACAAGCGCCTGTGTGAAACCCTCGATGACCACATAGCTGAGCACCCAGGCGACGAGCCCGCCGATGGCACCAAGGACCCGGAGCAAGACGTGCCGGCCAACGAGCAGGGCGACGAAAAGGCCGGACACGCCCATCGCCATGAGAATGACGGCGGTAATCCAAAGGACGGACGCGGCAGTGTCCGGCATACCCGAGACCGCGCCGTCAGTCGCCGCAATCACGACGAATTTGACGACCCAGCAGAAACCGCCGGCAGCCAACACGGCAGCGGACCGGCGGAGGAACTTCGAAGATGTATTCATACCCCGACGCTAGGATTTGTGCACGCAGGAGACATCCACCAGCCGACTGACTCTCGATCCGCCGAAAGATGGATTCACGAAGCTCCGTTCGCCGCTACGTTGGAGTGATGACCGCTGCGCGCACTCGAGCGTGGGACGCTCTCGTCGTATTGCTGGTGGTCGGCGTTCTGTTTGAGGTGCTCACCACCGATGTGGACGTGCCGCTCGAGCTCAGTGTGCCCATCGGCCTGGTGATGACCGTTCCGTTCCTGTGGGCCCAACGCTGGCCTCTGCCGGTCGCCGCGATTGTGCTCGGAGCCTGGCTGGTCCAGTCGTACACCGGTGACTGGGACATGCAGCCGCAGTCCGAACTGCTACCCGCGGCGCTGGCGTTCTGGTCACTTGGTGCGTACGTGCCCAACCGCGCCCGCCGATGGGCTTTCGGGCTTGCGCTGGCGGCCCTGGTTGCGCATCGACTCGATGATGCGATCGTGATGGCCCCGCTCATGGCGGGGGTGTATGGCAGCGGCCGATTGATGCGTTCGCGGGAGCAGCTTGCTGAGGCGCTGCAGCAGGAGCGGGCCCACGCCGAGCGCTACGCCGTCGCGGAGGAGCGGGCGCGGATTGCGCGCGAGCTGCACGACGTTGTCGGTCACGCGATTGCCACGATGACGGTGCAGGCGGGCGCCGAGCGGATGGCCCTGGGCCAGTCCCGCCCGGAGACCTCCAGAGTGCTCGACCAGATCGAGGTCACTGGCCGCCAGGCGCTGCACGAGATGCGCCGCATGTTGGGTCTGCTGCGGTCCGACGACACCGTCGATTTCACGCCGCAGCCGGGACTCGCCCAGGTGGACGCGCTCGCCGAGCGCATGGCCCTCTCGGGCCTTGGCGTAGACGTGCACGTCGAAGGCGCATCAGGTCCTGTCTCGCCTGGCGTCGACATCTCGGCGTATCGCGTCGTCCAGGAGGCGTTGACCAACGTGCTCAAGCACGCCGAGGCAGTCCACGCCACTGTCCGCGTCCGGCAGCGAGACGGTGAGCTCGAGATCGAGGTCACCGATGACGGGACCGCTCGGCCCATGCAAGCCAGCAGTCGCGGCGCCGGGCAGGGTCAAGGGCTGACGGGAATGCGCGAACGTGTCGCCTTGTACGGCGGTTCGCTGGAGGCCGGTCCGGCACCTGCGGGTGGCTGGCGGCTGATTGCCCGGCTTCCGAATGAGGCAGGGCTGGCTGGGACACGACCGACTGATGCCGAGCCAGGCTGATGGGCGTGCGCATCCTGGTCGCTGACGATCAACCGTTGATTCGGGAGGGCCTGCGGAAGATCTTCGAGGTCGACCCGGGGCTGAAGGTCATCGGCGACGTGAGCGACGGTCGGGCAGCCGTCGAGGCAGCCGGTCGCCTGCGGCCGGAGGTCATCGTGATGGACATTCGCATGCCGGTGCTGGACGGCATCGAGGCCACTCGCCGGGTTAACCAGCTGGAGCACCCGCCGCTGGTGCTGGTGCTCACCACGTTCGACCTCGACGAATACGTTTTCGGTGCACTCCGCGCCGGCGCCAGCGGCTTCTTGCTCAAGGACGCATCGCCGGAGCGCCTGATCGCAGCCGTGCACACGATCGCTCGCGGCGACGCTCTGCTCGATCCGGCGGTGACACGAGCGGTGGTAGAACGTTTCGGGCGAGAGCCAGGTCCGGATCCGAACGCGGCGGCCCGTCTCGCTGAGCTTTCCCCACGCGAGCACGAGGTGTTGCTCCTTCTGGTGGAGGGGTGTTCGAACAGGGAGATCGGCGGACGCCTCTTCATCAGCGAGGCGACAGTGAAGTCCCACGTGATCGCGGTGCTGCGCAAACTCGACCTGCGTGACCGGGTCCAGGCAGTGATCTTCGGCTACCGGACGGGCCTGGCTCGTCCAAACGACGGATGACGCCGACCTACCGCTGAGCTGCATGCCTTCCGAGCAACTGTTCAGCTGAAACTTCTAGAACCTGGCGCCACCAGAGCCAGGGGGTGGCGTGTCCTTGGTGTGAATCGGGGTTCCCCCTCGACAGCGGATCGCGGGGCCAAGCCCCGTTTGACGGAGGCTTGGCCTCTGCCGTCGATCTGTCGGCTGGGCGTGAGCGGTCAGATCGTCCTGCGACGACCCGCAGTCAGCACCAATCCGCCACCCACGATCAGTGCCAGAGCCGCAGGAATCATCATGCGCGGGTCAGAGCTGGCTCCAGTGTTCGGAAGGATCTGAGCGGCTACGACCGTCGGAGCCAGCGGCTTCTCGAGCTTCTTGGCGGCCTTCTTGATCTCGTTGGCGGTGATGTAGACGTCGGCGTTGTCGCAGATCTCCTCGACCGCTTCGATGCTGGCGTCGGGCACCGACTCCACGACGATGCTTCGACATACCGCATACTCGATGGTCCCTGATCCGAACGCTGTGAACGTGAGCACTCCGGTGAGCTCGTCGAGCACGGCCTTGATGAAATCCGGGACGCTGATGAGCCGGTACCGCAGTGGCTGAGTCTCAAGCACCTCATCGTCGAGGGAGTCGTCGTTCCCCGCCAAATTCAGTGTGCTCCTCACGCCGGCATCGACAGTGATCTCGTCGTCGATCGCACACGCGATGTCAGTACCTTCTCCACCCTCGAGATAGTCCGCCGCGTTGACCGGTGCGAAGCCATCTTCGCCGCACAACACGTCGTTTCCTCCGTCGCCGTAGAGGCGATCCGTTCCCGCGCCGCCAAAGAGAACGTCGTTGCCACCATTGACGACCCCGTTGCTGCCAAGGAAGCCTCCGAGCCCTTCCCCGTCTCCTCGAATCACGTCGTCGCCGTTGCCTCCATAAATGATGTCGTTGCCCCCATTGACGACCCCGTTGCCGCCAAGGAAGCCGCCGTTGGCGTTTCCGTCGCCCTGGATTGTGTCGTTGCCGTCGCCGCCCTCGATCGTGTCGTCGCCGCCGTTCACCACTCCGCCGCCCCCGCCAAGGAAGCCGCCATTGGCGTCTCCGTCGCCGGCGACAGTGTCGTCACCACCTCTTGCATCGATTGTGTCGTCGCCGGGTGTTCCGATAATGGTCTCCCCGGCGTCCGTGCCTTCTATGTCGTTGGCGAAGGCGGCGCTAGGTGCGAGCACGAGGGCGAAAAATGCTGCCAGGGCGACAAGGGCGCGGCCGCCCGTGTGACGGTGAGAGATTCGTTGGGACATGACTGGCCTCGAAGTTTTCCTGCGTCGGAGTGAGTGAAACATTTGCATGATGGCACATAGCGGACGACCTGTCTTCTGAATCAAGACGGGGTGTCTCCGGCGAAAGGATCAAACTACGGTTGTCCGGACAGCGGGTTGGTCGGACAAGCCTCCGGGAGCATCGGGTTGAGCGTGCGCCAGCGGGGACGGACAGCTGGGGAGACCGCTGGACGGATCCGACGAAGGACCGCCCACCTCACCGCCCCGTTCCCACCCTTGAAACCACCTAACGGTGCTGCTGCTGGCTTTGGCTACGGGCCTGGGACTTTTGAACTAGTTGCTATCTGATGAGGGTCGCGCGCTCGCATGTCGGACTGCGAATCGCGCGATCTGGTCGAACTAGCATGTGTCGACTTGGGCCTCCGCCCGACACGGGCGGCTTTATGTGTGGGCCATCGGATCGATGGTCGGTGGCACGAAACCGGTGCTGTCGACTATTCCTGGGCCGTCTCGGGCCTAATTCCGTCCCAGCTGGTCGGCTGATCGGCCGCGGACTTCGAGGCTCGCGCCCACGTGCGTCTCGGATCTGTCCTACGGACAGCAGCGAACGAACTGGTAGATGGTCCGTGCAGCGCTGGCTGCAGCGGCATCGGACGACTCGCGCCTGACGGAGCCGCCTCGCCAATTCCGTAGACAAGAAATCGGTACGAGGCGGACAATACAAGAATGCTGCTCGAACGCGGAGCCCAGCTGAACGCACTGGCGGAGTATGCCGAAGATGCGCGTGCTGCTCACGGGCGACTCGTGCTCGTGTCGGGCGAGACCGGGATCGGCAAGACCGCGCTGGTCGAGACGTTCGAGCAGTCGGCCGGATTGCGGACCTTGCGCGGCACCTGCGACGGCCTGTTCACACCCCGCGCATTGGGTCCGCTGTTCGACGTGGCGGCTCAGGCCGGCGGCGCCCTCCTCGAGGCCTGCCGAGCAGAGCGTTCACGCGAGGAACTCTTCGCCGCGCTACTCGCAACCCTCGGCGAACAGCCGACCTTGATGGTGCTTGAGGATCTGCACTGGGCCGACGAGGCAACCCTCGACCTCATCCGCCATGTCGGCCGCCGGATCAAGGATCGCCCGGTGCTGATCCTGGCCACTTATCGCGACGACCGGTTGTCGGCTCGGGACCCGCTGCGCGTCGTCCTCGGTGAGCTCGGCACGCAGCAGACCACCAGGCGGATCGACCTGGCACCGTTGTCGGCCGCCGCGGTCATCGAGTTGGCTGGTCCTGCGGCGATGTCCGGCGTCGAGCTCTACCGGCTTACTGGCGGGAATCCGTTCTTCGTCTCCGAAGTGCTGCACGGTGACCTCGAGACCATTCCGCCCTCGGCTCGTGACGCGGTGCTCGCTCGGGCCGCGAGTCTGAGTGACGCAGCTCGGCGGACGGCGGAGTCCGCGGCCCTGCTCGGTGGCCGGGTCGAAGCCGACCTGCTTTCGGTCGTGTGCGGCGCGCAGGCCGATGACTTCGATGAGCTCGTGGTGTCGGGCCTGTTGGTCAGTGGGCCAGCGGGCCTGCAATTCCGCCACGAACTGACCCGCCTGACCATCGCCCAGGAGGTCCCGGCGCATCGGGTCTCCGCCATCCACGCTGCTGCCTTCGCCGCGCTCATCGATACGGGCGCCGACGAAGCTCGACTCGCCCACCACGCCGAGGGGGCAGGCGACGCGCAAGGGGTCCAGTGGTTCGCACCGCGGGCCGCAGAGCGTGCAGCCCAGCTGGGCTCGCACCGTGAGGCTGCGGCCCAGCTCGAACGCGCTTTGCGCTTCACCGACGGGCTGGGGACCAAGGAGGTCGCCAAGCTCTGGACCAGGCTGAGTATCGAGTCCGGCCTGATCGACAGCTGGGAACGCTCCTTGGAGGCAATCGATGTGGCCGTTGCCATGTGGCGCCAGTTGGGTGACCCCCTTCGCCTCGGGGATGCGTTGTGCGTTCGGTCCAATGCCTTGTACCGGATGGTACTCATACAGGAGGCGGCCGAGAGCGTACGCGAGGCTGTGCAGATACTCGAGCCCCAGGGCCTCACGCCAGAACTGGTCAGGGCGCTCGAAAGGCAGGCGGTTTTCGACGATGACATGACGTCCCGCCTGGAGCTGGTTCGCCGGGCCGAGGGACTGGCACGCGAGCTCGACCTGACGGAAGTCATCAGCGATCTGCTGAACACCCAGGCGGTCACCTTGTTCACCCTTGGTGAGCCATGGGAGGAGGCGATGCGGGAAGCCCTCGATGTGGCGCGAGCATCTCGCAGCCACTCGCAGGCCGGTCGAGCCTTCACGAACTACTGTTCCCTGATCGGGGTGGAACGCCGGTGGGACGAGTTCGGTGCGCTCTCAGCCGAGGGCATGGCCTACTGCGAGGAGCACGACATCGCCGTCAACGGCTACTGCATCCGAGCTGCCAAAGCTGAAGCGATGCTGTGGCGTGGGCGCTGGGACGAAGCCGTCGATCTGGCTCAGCCTTTGGTGGATCTCAAGGCCTCGCCCGCGAACGTCGTTGGGCCGCTGTGCGTGGTCGGCCTTGTGCAGACTCGGCGCGACGAGCCCGGCGGCATGGAGGCCCTCGACGAGGCGGTCGAACTCGCCAACCAGACTGGCCACCTCGAGTGGCAGCTGGTCACGAAGGTCCCTCGGGCTGAGGCTCACCTCCTGGCGGGGGATCTGGCCGCAGCCCGACAGGACCTCGAAACGTGTCTGGAGCCAGGGCTTCCTGAGAGCGACCCGGCGACAATCGGTTCGTTCCTGCTGTGGCTGCGACGAGTCGGCCTGCCTTTACCTGACCTATCTGCCCTCGTGTTGGAGGCTCCGGTGGAGCTTGGTCTCGCCGGACGCGCAGAGGAGGCTGCGGCTGCGTGGGACGAGCGTGGGATGCCCTACGCGGCAGCCTGGGCCCTCCTCGACGGCGGCGAAGCCGACATGGTCCGCGAGGCTTTGAAGCGATACGACCAGATGGGCACCCCGGCCGCTGCCAGGCATGCGCGCAAGGAGCTGCGTCGACTCGGCGCCAGCTCCATCCCGACCGGTTTGCGCTCAGCGACCCGGGCCCATCCTGCCGGCCTGACTCAACGGGAACAGGAAGTGCTCGCGCTGATGGCCGACTCCATGACCGATGAGCAGATTGCCGCACGGTTGGTCATCTCCGTCCGCACTGTGAATCATCATGTTTCGGCCATCCTGACCAAGCTGAACGTCGCATCTCGCGAAGCCGCCGGGTCTGAAGCTCGACGGCGGGGCTTGGTCACCTTCGCCTGACCCAGCCTAGACCGGGGAAACTTCGCTCAAATCTAGGCAATCCCAATCGAAGTTTGGGCATTCTCTGCCCATGCGCTCCTCCATCCGCGGCTCCTAGCGTCGACGTATCAACCATGCACGTCGAGTGCAGAACCCTCTGGAAGGAACGATCATGATCACCTCCACACACATCCGGGCAGGAAGCGCGATCACCATCGCGGTCATCCTTTTTTCGGCCACTACCCCCGCGGGAGCCTCAAACCAGCAGGGACCGGTCCGATCCGCGTCGATCTCGATGATGGGTTCGGGAAACTGCCCGCTCGATCGACTCGGTGCCCAGTTCGTACGATGCGACAACCTCACCGGTGCAGGAGTTCCCGCTCCTCCATGGGTGCCGGAACTGGAGAGCCACTCGGACTTCTCACCACAACCGCTGCGCCATGGCCCCACGGTGTGATCGTGGCTTCGTCTCTATCTGTCCCATACGCGCATCGCAAGAGAAACTACGGTCCGCCCCCGCGCGGGCGTCAATGAATGAATAGCCGCACGGCTTACACGGTCACCGCATCCCGCTTTTCAGAGGACGAATGATGCGATCGTCTGGCCGATGGTTTTGATGTCGACCTTGCCCTTGAACTCCAGCCGTACCTTTCCGAGACCGCTGAACCAGAGTTCGAGCTCGGAGTCCAGGTCGAGCGTTCCAGCCGTCTCGACAGAAAACGCCTGAATCTTGCTGTAGGGCAGCGACGTGAAGTCCCTCTTCTTGCCGGTGATGCCTTGAACGTTGAGAGCGATGATCCGCTTGTTCGTCATGACGACCCAATCGCGAATGCCCTTAAATCCTGCGATCCCCGCCTCGCCCTCGACCAGGAGCGGCGTGATTTGATCCCAGATAGGGGAGACGTCGGCGGCTTGAAGCTTGAAGACGGAGCCGTTCGAGAAGTCAATCATTCGCACAAGGTACCGAATATGATGAAAGCCCGTCACGTTCCCTCCCGAGCTGCGCACAAGTTCAGCAATCAGTGCCGTGAACAGGATTCGCTATTGCACGTATGTCGCACGCGTGCCGGAAAAAAAACACCCTCCGGCAGCGTTAGCGCTGCTCAGAGGGTGTTTCATTACTGTGGGCGATACTGGGTTTGAACCAGTGACCTCTTCCGTGTCAGGGAAGCGCGCTACCGCTGCGCCAATCGCCCGTGCCTATTCAATTGTGACATTCGAGGTGGGTACGGGATTTGAACCCGTGTAAACGGATTTGCAGTCCGTTGCCTCGCCTCTCGGCCAACCCACCGCTGGATGGGTATGGAGACCCGCTCCGAGCGGACAACGAGATTCGAACTCGCGACCCTCACCTTGGCAAGGTGATGCTCTACCACTGAGCTATGTCCGCACTGCCTCAAATTGAGGCGACACGAGACTTTAGCCGATTCGGGGGAGGGAACCCAAACTGGGGTGGGCGTAGCGTTGCCACATGAAGACATGGTTGAACGGCGACCTGCTGCAATCTCCGGATGAACCCGCGATCAGCCCGCTCGACCACGGAATGATTGTCGGCGATGGGGTCTTTGAAACCGTCCAGATCAGCCGCAACGAACCGTTCGCGTTGACGCGCCACCTCGACCGTCTGGTGGGCTCGGCGGAGGGTCTGGGAATCGGCAAACCGGATATCGGTGCGATCCGCGAAGGGATCGCCGCGACGATGGCCGGGCAGGACATTGCCTTCGGACGCATACGCGTCACGGTCACGTCGGGGCCCGGCTCGCTCGGCTCTCCGCGCGGCAGTGGCGGCCTGACCCATCTGGTCATCTCCGAGCCCTCGACGAAACCTCCCGATGTCGCGAGCATCGTGACAGTGACCTGGCCTCGCAACGAACGCGGAGCCGTTTCCGGGCTCAAGACCACCTCGTACGCCGAGAATGCCCTGATGATCGAGCACGCCCTGGCTCGGGGCGCATCGGAGTCGGTCATGCCCAACACGCAGGGAATGCTGTGCGAGGGGACTGGTTCGAATGTCTTCTACGTCGTCGGCGAGCAGCTCATCACCCCGACCCTGCAGGCCGGCCCGCTTGCGGGTGTCACCCGCGCCCTGGTGCTTGAGTGGTGCGCCGGAGAGCTCGACGTGGTCGAGCGGGATGCTCCGATTGAGGTCCTACAGACTGCAGACGAAGTGATCCTCGTCGGCACGACTCGTGACGTCCAGGCGATCAGCAGGGTCGATACTCGCGAGCTCGCGGCCCCCGGACCAGTGACTCGGCACGCACAGGCGATCTGGGCCCGTGAGTCCGCTAGGTCCACGGATCCCTAGGTCGGGCTCGTGGTGGGCCGTCTCGCCGGTAGGTTAGAGTTTCTGAGGCACAAGGGCGATTGGCGCAGTGGTAGCGCGCTTCGTTCACACCGAAGAGGTCACTGGTTCGAACCCAGTATCGCCCACCCTTGTCGGAACCGCCCCTGACCTGTGAAAACACGCGGATCTGGGGTTGTTGTACGTGAGTCGTGTGTCTACCGACTCGCGCTGAGAGGCCGGCGCAGCGCGGCCGACTCAAGGCTGGCTCGCGGCAGCTACCCGCGCGTGCTCACCTGGGTCCATCTCACGCGAGGCCAACTGTCGAAGCGTCCCCATCCAGCAAAAGATTCCCAGCGGCGCGCGATTGCCCTATCGTCAATTAGACGCTTAGTGCAAAACGGTCAGCGGCGGGATCGGAGCAGCGCATGACGGAGTCCGAAGCGCAGGGGACTCGGACCAGCGAAGCTCGCCGCGCACATGGGGGCGCAGTCAGATCGGCCCTGCGCGAGATGCGCTCCTCGATTGGCGCTGTGGTGAGCAATCCAAACCTGCGTCGCGTCCAGCTCGCGCTTGCTGGCTCGATGATCGGCGACTGGGCCTACGCGACTGCCGTGACCGTGTGGGCCTACGGCGTCGGTGGAGTCACCGCGGTGGGTGTGTGGACGGCAGTCCGACTCTCCCTGATGGCGCTCACCGCCCCGGTCGCTTCGACCGTTGCGGACCGCTTCCCCCGCAAGTCGGTGATGATCGCCGCGGACCTGCTGCGGGCGACGCTGGTGCTGGCCGCTGCGATCTGCCTGATCGCCGATTCGCCCGCTGCGCCGATCTTCATCCTCGCCACGCTGACCTCCCTGATGGGCACTCCGTTCCGCTGCGCCCAGCGGGCGCTGATGCCGCGCCTGGCTCGCACCCCCGAGGAGCTCACCGCGTCGAACGGCGCGTCCAGCACGATCGAGAGCCTCTCGTTCTTCGTCGGGCCCGCCCTGGGTGCCCTGCTGATCTCGGTCACGAACATCCAGACCGTGTTCCTGCTCAATGTGGTCACCTTCGCGTGGTCGACGCTCCTGGTGATGGGAGTGTCGGTCCGGGAGGAGGACCGTCCCGCCGACACGCCGGTGGAGGCGGAACCCGAGGATGAAAGCTTCTTCGTCGAGGTCACCCACGGTTTCCGCAGCATCGCCGCAGACCGCGACCTGACAGTTGTCGTCCTGCTGGTCGCCGCACAGACGATCGTTGCAGGAGCGTCCGCAGTATTCCTCGTGGTGATGGCCGTCGACATCCTGGACATCGGCGCCGAAGGCGTCGGCTATCTCGACTCTGTGCTCGGTATCGGAGCGATCATCGGCGGACTGATAGCCATCGCGCGAGCGGGCCGACACAGACTGGCCACCGACATGACGAGCGGGGTCGTCCTCTGGTCGTTGCCCCTGATGCTCGTCACCGTGTGGCCGTCTCCGGTTACCGTCTTCGCCGCCGTTGCTCTCCTCGGGCTCGCAAACCCGTTGGTCGACGTCAATCTGGACACCATCATCCAGCGATTGACGCCCGACGCCGTGATGGGGCGGGTCTTCGGTGCGCTGGAGGCCTGCCTGATCGGCACGATGGCTCTGGGGTCCTTCCTCATGCCGCTGCTGCTGAGCTTCATGAGCCTGCGAGCGTCCGTCGGAGTGATCGGCCTCGGCGTCGCTGCGATCGCCCTACCGTTCACGCCGAGGATGCGGCGCCTTGATCAGCGCCTGACGGCACCTCCTGGTCTCGACCTGCTCAGGCAGATCGCGATCTTCGCTCCCCTCACGCCCGGCACGCTTGAAGGTCTGGCGCGCCACAGCGTCTTCGTCCCCGTTCGGGCCGGAGACGTCGTCCTAGAGGAGGGTGGCTACTCGGACCGGTTCTTCGTGATCGACTCCGGCCTCGTCGAGGTCACTCAGCAAGGGGTGGTGCTGCGGCGGGAAGGACCGGGCGAGTTCTTCGGCGAGATCGGCCTGCTGCGAGACGTGCCCCGTACCGCCACGATCACGGCCGTGGAGGACACCATCCTCCTGGCGCTGGACCGCGAGCCGTTCCTCGCCGCCGTCAACGGGCAGCACGATGCGTTCCTCGCTGCCGACGACATCGTGACGAGAAGGTTGACGGTGTGACATGACGGTCTGCCTCGAATGCTCGGCGCCCCAGTCACCCGGTGCGCGCTTCTGCCATCAGTGTGGCGTGGCAGTCGCTGCGCCGACGTGCCGCTCGTGTGCTGAGCCGATCGACCCGGCGGCAAAATTTTGCAGCAGCTGTGGCGCCGCGCAGGCGCCAGGCGATGCAGCTCATCCACCGACTCATGCCTCGCTCTCGGCCGTCAGAGTGACCAGTGTGCTGTTCGGCGACATCGTCGGGTTCACGTCCCTGGCAGAATCCCGCAACCAAGAGGACGTGCGCGAGCTTCTGTCGCGCTACTTCGAAGAGTGCCGACTGATCATCGGCCGGTACGGCGGAACGGTGGAGAAGTTCATCGGTGACGCCGTGATGGCGGTCTGGGGTGTTCCCACAGCCCACGAGGACGATGCGGAGCGCGCCGTCCGCGCAGGCCTGGAGCTCGTCAACAAGGTTGCGGAGTTCGGTGAGGAGCTGGATGTCTCCGGACTCGCTCTGCGGGTCGGAATCGTGACCGGTGAGGTGGCAGTCACGATCGGTGCCGATCACCAGGGCATGGTCGCCGGCGACGCAGTCAACACCGCCTCCAGGATCCAGGGCGCGGCCGAGCCTGGGCAGGTGTGGGTGGATGAAGCGACCAGGCTGCTGACCTCCTCGGCGATCAGCTACCTCGACGTCGGTAGTCACCAGATGAAGGGAAAGGCCGACCCCGTCCCGCTGTGGTCAGTGCGCGCTGTCGTGGCAGCCGTACGCGGGGCTCAGCGAGCCGATGGTCTGGAGGCTCCGCTGGTCGGCCGGGATCGCGAGCTCCGACTGTTCAAGGAGCTCTTCCACTCGACGGAGGAGTCGCGCAAGCCGACACTGTTCGTCGTCGACGGCGAGCCAGGGGTCGGCAAGTCCCGGCTGGCGTGGGAGTTCGACAAGTACATCGATGGCCTGTCAACGGCCGTGACGTGGCACGCAGGCAACTGCGTCGCGTACGGCGAGGGAGTGGCCTACTACGCACTGGCCGAAGCCATCCGTGGTCGCCTCAGAACGGGTGACAACGATGACGACGACCCGGTGAAGCTGCTCGATGCCGGGCTCGAACGGTATGTCACCGACGAGGAGGAGCGCGCGTGGCTCAAGCCCAGGATGGGCGCCCTGCTGGGGATCGGATCGGTCGGCAACTACCCGCGTGAAGATCTGTTCGCCGCGTGGACAACATTCTT
>NZ_JBAVDI010000126.1:0-19668 GCF_049587115.1 Aeromicrobium sp. | reverse complement strand
GACGCGGCCGCCGAGCCAGACACGACCCCAGCGGAGCCCGAGGCCGAGCCCGCGCCCGAACCCGAGGCCGAGCCAGCCCCGGCCGAAAAGATCACCGACGTACCCGACGAGACCGAACCGGTCGAGGCAGAGGCCCGCGAAGAGGAAGCCGAAGCCGCCGAGCCGACACCGAAGGTGGAGGCTCCCGACGGCATCGTGGCGGTCGAGGACGCCGAATCGACCGCCGATCCTGTTTCCGAGGACACCGCCCCGTTGAGCGACGCCAACCCGAGTGGCGCCGACTTGAGCAGGGCAGCGACTGGCGACGATGACACGGACGACCAGAAGCCGTCCTAACCGCTGAGCGCGGACGACCGGGGTGGGCCTGCGGGCCCACCCCGTTCTGCGTGCGGCGCAGGTCAGGGCTGCAGAAATGCGAAAAGTCCGACCGGGAGGGAGCCACGGATCGGACTTCGTCCTGCTTCGGAAAGCAGGGTCGCAGAACGGCGGGAGGGAGTGTGCCTGTTCCACCCAGTACAACGCGCGACAGCGCCCGGAGATATGCCCTGTCCGCAACTATTTTTCTGAGACCCGAAATTGGCCGGGATTACGGGACACTTCTCGCATGGCTGATCCGATCACTCGTTGCCCGTGTCTGAGCGGGGTGCCGTACGAGTCCTGCTGCGGCCGCCTGCTCGCTGGGACAGCAACGGCGCAGACCGCCGAGCAGCTCATGCGCTCGCGCTACAGCGCCTTTGCGGTCGGCGACACGAACTATCTGTTGGCCACCTGGCACCCCACCACCCGCCCGGACGAGCTTGAGCTCGACAAGGAGCGCCATTGGTACCGGCTCGACGTCCTGCGCGCCGAGCTCGGCGGGCCGTTCGACACCACCGGCATCGTGGAATTCCAGGCGTATCACCGCTCGGCCGGCGAGCAGGGCAGCCAGCACGAGGTCAGCCGGTTTCTCCGCGAGGGCGGTCGCTGGTTGTACGTCGATGGAGTCGCCTGATCCTCCGCTGGTCGCGGCGACCCGCGGAACGCCGAGTCTGGTCGGCGACCTGGTGGACGCCGTGCGAGGCACCTCGGCCGAGATCACTCGGCACCTGCGGCACTGAAATTCCGCGTGACCCCGGCCCCACCCACGTCGTTGTTACTACCAAGTAGGACAGATGTCCCACTTGTCAGCCGAGGAGAACCATGCGCAGGACTCGCCCCACGATCGCCCTCGCCGCCACAGCGGCCCTCGCCGCAGGAACCCTCGCGGCCATGACGCAGACTGCCCAGGCAGATCCGGCGTACACCGTCACCCCGCTGCACTTCGCCGTCAATACCGGCCCCACCGGCACGGAGCCCTGCGACATCGTCGGCGACCTCTACCTCCCGTCCAACGCCAGCAGCACCCAGCGCGTACCGGCGATCCTGACCACGAACGGCTTCGGCGGTTCCAAGAACGACCAGGCCGGAATCGGCAGGACCTTCGCGAGCCGCGGATACGCCGTGCTGTCCTACTCCGGCCTCGGCTTCGGCGGCTCGGACTGCAAGATCACGCTCGACGACCCCGACTGGGACGGCAAGGCGGCCAGCCAGCTCGTCAGCTACCTCGGCGGCGACGCCGGAATCGCTTTCACCGATGCCAATCACACCGACGCAGCACCGGCGCTCGACGTCGTCCAGCTGGACAAGAAGGACCACGCAGGTCGCAAGTTGGCCAACGACCCCCGCGTCGGCATGGTCGGTGGATCGTACGGCGGTCAGGTGCAGTTCGCAGCGGCCGCGGTCGACAAGCGCATCGACACCATCGTGCCGCTCATCACGTGGAGCGACCTGTCCTACTCGCTCTCGCCGAACAACACCTCGCAGACCTCAGGTGTCAGCACCTCGACACCCGGAGCGGCCAAGCTCGTCTGGACCCTTGGATTCAGTGCACTCGGTGTGGCCGGCGGCGTCCAGAACGCCCCCGGGGATCCGAACCGGCTGATCGGCTGCCCCAACTTCGCGACGTTCGTCTGCCCGGCCCTCGTCACCGCCGGGGCCACCGGCACCGTGGATCCCGCCACCACAGCGGCCCTGCGGCATGCCTCGGTCGGTAGCTACGTCGACCAGATCCAGGTGCCGACTCTGATCATCCAGGGCGAGAACGACACACTGTTCAACCTCAATGAAGGTGTCGCCAACTACCGGGCCCTCAAGAAGCAGGGCACCCCCACCAAGATGATCTGGTTCAGCGGCGGACATTCGGGAGCGAACGCACCGGGCGAGATGAGCTACGGTTCCCCGGACGTCGCGACGCAGCACCTGACCAAGCGCATCGACGCCTGGTTCTCGCGTTACCTCAAGGACGCGAACGTCGACACGGGTGCCGACTTCTCGTACTTCCGCGACTGGGTCTCGTACGACGGCATCTCGACGCCGGCCTACGCCGACTCCGCGTCCTACCCCGTCGGGACCTCAGCGCAGTACTACCTGTCCGGCTCGACCCTGACGCCGTCACTGACAGGCCTGGCCGTCGGCGCCCAGAACTTCGTGACACCCGTCGCCGGCCCGCCGACGTCGACCGACACGCTCGACGTGGTTGGCAACTCGCTCCCGCTTCCCGAGACTGACCTCCCGGGAACATCCGCGACGTGGACCACCGCTCCGTTGGACAGCAACCTGGACGTCGTGGGCTCCCCGAGCCTGAAGATCCAGGTCGACTCGCCGTCCGCCGCGCTGACTCAGGGCACGGGCCCCACCGGGCAGCTCGTCCTCTTCGCCAAGGTTCTGGACGTTGACTCGGCTGGCAACGCCACCGTGGTCAACAACCTGGTCGCCCCGGTTCGGGTGCCGGACGTGACCAAGCCGTTCACCGTGACGCTGCCGGGGATCGCCCACCGCTTTGCGCCGGGGCACAGCCTGCGCCTGGTCATTGCGGGGGGCTCGACCAACTATCGAGGCGGTCTGACGGCCAATCCGGTGACCATCACGACAGGCAGCCCGAGCCAGGCGCTGACCCTGCCGGTCGTCCGCTAGTCCCGTACGCGCAGCGGGCCTGTCGAGAGCATGCTCTCGGCAGGCCCGTCGTGCGTTCTGAACGTCGGTAGATTGGGCTCATGAGCCCGAACGAACCCGGAAGTGCCGCCTGGCGGGAAGCCGCCCGCACGGCGCTCCTGACCTTCGCACGCAGGTCGCGGCGCGATGCCGGCGGGTTCGTCTGGCTCGATGACGCCGGTGAGCCAGACCCGGACAAGGCGCTCGAGCTGTGGATCAACGCCCGGATGACATATGTGTTCTCACTGGCGCACCTCGCCGGCGAGCCCGCCGCGCTGCCCTACGCGACCCACGGTGTTCTCGCGTTGTCGACGCTCTTCCACGATGACGTCAACCGCGGGTGGTTCGACGCGGTCGACTTCAGTGGAACACCTGGCGACACCACGAAGGGCTGCTACGGGCATGCGTTTGTGCTGCTGGCTGCCGCCACTTCAGCTGCTGCCGGAGTGGAGGGGGCAGGCGCCCTGCTCACCGAGGCGACCCTGGTGCACGGCCAGCGCTTCTGGGACAGCTCGTCCGGGCGGTGCTTCGAGGAGATCAGCGCCGATTGGTCCCGCGTCGACGGTTACCGCGGGGCGAACAGCAACATGCACACCGTCGAGGCGTACCTCGTCGCGGCCGACGTCACCGGCAACGACCTGTGGCGGGACCGTGCGCTGTCGATCTGCGAGCGCATCATCGGCATCCACGCACGGGGGCACGGCTGGCGGATTCCCGAGCACTACGACCACGACTGGACCCCGATCCCGACCTACAACCGGGAGCAGCCCGCCGATCCGTTCAGGCCGTACGGGGCCACCCCCGGCCATGCCTTCGAGTGGTCCCGGCTGCTGATCCAACTGGCCGCCTCCCTGGAGTCACCACCGGCCTGGCTCGCCGATGCGGCCGAGGCCCTGTTCGCGCAGGCCGTCGCCGACACGGTCAGTGACGACACCCCCGGCCTGTCGTACACCACGGACTGGCACGGGGAGACGGTCGTGGGCGAGCTCTTCCACTGGGTCATGGCTGAGGCAGTGCTCGCCGCCACGGCGCTGCACGCGTGGAGCGGGAAGGACTCCTACTCCACGCTGGCGGCACGCTGGTGGTCCGAGATCGACGAGTTCTTCATCGACCACCGCACCGGCGCCTGGCACCACGAGCTCTCGCCCAGCATGAGCCCGTCGAGCCGCACCTGGCGCGGCAAGCCGGATGCGTACCACGCGTTCAACGCCCTGACCTTCCCCGATCTGCCGCTGACTCCGTCGGTCGCCCTCACGCTGGGCGCCGGACCGTGACCGCCCTGATCGTTGGCGAGGCCCTGGTCGACGTCATCCACCGGCCGGGATCGGAACCAACCCCGCAGGCCGGCGGGTCGCCCTTCAACGTCGCGGTAGGCCTGTCCCGCCTCGACGTCCCCACACTGCTGGCGACCCAGCTCGCCTCCGACTCCTTCGGCGACCTGCTTCGGGATCGGCTGGATGAGTCCGGGGTCGCGCTGCTGGCCCTCGATCCGACACCGGGCCGCACGTCCAGTGCGCTCGCCACGCTCACCGGGGACGGCGGAGCCTCGTACGCGTTCGACCTGACCTGGGACCCCACGACCCTTCCAGACCCTGCCGAGTTCGAGGTCCTGCACGTCGGATCGCTCGGCACGGCCCTGCGGCCGGGAGCGGATCTCGTGTCCGACCTGGTGGTGATGGCCGACGTGCTTGGCGTACCGGTGTCATTCGATCCCAACGTGCGCCTGGCGGTGGAGCCTGACCCTGAGCAGTGGCGCCACGTGTTCGCCGCGATCGCTCCGTACGCCCAGATCATCAAGATGAGCGACGAGGACGCCGCAGCGCTGTTCCCCGGAGAGGATCCGATCGACCTGGTCCGGCGACTGTCGACCGATCGCGGACTGGTCGCGATCACGTGCGGGGGCGACGGCGCTCACCTTGCGGCCCGCGGCGTCTCGGTCTGGGTCCCACCGGCAGACGTGCGGATCGTTGACACGATCGGAGCCGGGGACTCGTTCATGTCCGCGATGCTGGCGTGGTGCGCCACGTACGACTGGCCGGGGGCCGCCGAGCTCGATGCGATGGAGCTCACCGATCTGGCGATGTTCGCTTCGAGCGCCGCAGCCATCACCTGTTCGCGGCCCGGTTCGGATCCACCGCGCGCGGCCGATCTCACCCCGTGAGGGACTAGGCCGGTCGGGCGCCTCGCGTCGCCACGCACCGTGCCGCCGCTTCGACACCCGCACGCAGGGCGGCGTCGCTGTCCGGCGTGGTGGTCCACGCGCTCAGGAAACCTGCGCAGAATGCATCTCCCGCACCGGTCGTGTCGACGACGTCCGTCTCGATGGCGGCAGCGGTGAGACCTCGGAACGTCGCGCCGTCGGCTCCTCGGGTCAGCACCAGCGCATCGCCCTCCAGACGCAGGAACGCCTGCTCGTCGGCATTGGGAAACACCAGATCAGCACCGGTCAGCCAAGCCAGCGCGTCGTCGCGACCCGCCGCTTCGAGGAAGCCGAGAGAGCTGGGGTCGATGCTGACGCCTGCATCTCTCCGCGCGGCTTCGGCGACCAGTCCCATCACCACCGGGCGCACGCCAGCGTCGAAGAACGAGTACCCCGTCAGGTGCAGCCAGGTCACGCCCTCCCACGCGTCGGCCGGGACGTCGGCGGCCGTCAAGGTCGTGTTGGCCGCTCGGTCGACGTACATCGTCCGGTCCGCTGCCGCATCGAGGGTCAGCACGATCGTCGCGGTCGGCAGGTCGGGGTCACCGACGATTCGGGCGTCGACGCGATGCGCCGCGAGAGCCGCCGTGTGGCGGTCGACAGCGTCGGCGCCGCAGCGCCCCACGAATCGAACGTCCGCGCCGAGGCTGCCGAGCCACGCGGCGACGTTGGCCGCCGAACCACCGGCCGACATCCGGATCTCCGAGACGGTGTCGCTGGCGGGGTTGACCGGGCCGAGGGGTCGTACACCGATGTCATCGACCACGTCGCCGACGACGAGGATCATCGGGCGGCCCACGACAGCGCGATCTGCCCCGCTACGCGGATGTTGTTCTCGGCGATCTTGAGGTTGACCGCGAGACTCTTCCCACCGGTCAGCCCGACGATGGTGAGCAGCAGGAACGGCGTCACCTCCTTGCCCGACAGGCCCTGCTCGTCGGCCATCCGCAACGCGTCGGCAAGCGCACGATCGTGCACGGCGGGGTCGAGCTGCTCCGCGACCGGCAGCGGGTTGGCGACGAGGATCGCCGCGGGCTGACCAAGCTGATCGCGGGATGCCATGACGTCTGCGACCGCTGCCGCGTCGGGGACCGACCAGTCGAGCTGGAAGCCCGAGTCGGTCAGCCAGAAGCTGGGGAACATGTCGGTGCCGAAACCGAGCACGATGACACCGAGTGACTCCAGCCGTTCCAGGGTCGCCGAGATGTCCAGGATCGACTTGACCCCAGCCGAGACGACGGTGACCGGCACCTCAGAGAGCACCTTGAGGTCGGCAGACTCATCGAACGTGGTCGCTGCGCCTCGATGCACGCCACCAAGTCCACCGGTCGCGAAGACCCGGATGCCGGCGAGGTTCGCGATGTAGGACGTCGCGGCAACCGTCGTGGCGCCGCTGCCGCCCCTGGCCAAAGCAACGGGAAGGTCGCGGACACTCAGCTTGGGGATGTCCTCGCTCGCGATCCGTATCAGCTCGTCGTCGGTCAGCCCCGCCTTGAGCTCGCCGTCGAGCACGGCGATCGTGGCGGGAACAACACCCATATCGGTGAGGATCTGCTCGAAGCCACGAGCCGCCTCAAGGTTGTCTGGGCGGGGCAGGCCGTGCGAGATGATCGTCGACTCGAGCGCAACGACGGGCTGACCTGCCGCGAGCGCGGCGGTCACGGCGGGCGAGATGCTCAGCGGAAGCGACACCGCGCCAGCCTAGTCAGCCGGGCGGCGCACTGTGGTGGGTTCGACGTCGCCGCGCAGCAAGCGCACTCAGATCTCGGTGCGATGGAAGTTGGCGTGCGAGCGCGAGGCCGTTGGACCTCGCTGGCCCTGATAGCGCGACCCGGACTTCGCCGAGCCGTAAGGGTTCTCCGCCGGCGAGGTCAGGCGGAAGTAGCAGACCTGACCGATCTTCATGCCGGGGTAGAGCTTGATCGGCAACGTCGCAACGTTCGCGAGCTCCAGCGTCACGTGACCCGTGAAGCCGGGGTCGATGAATCCGGCTGTGGAGTGCGTCATGAGACCGAGGCGCCCGAGCGACGACTTGCCCTCCAGCCGCGCGGCGATGTCATCAGGCAGCGTCACCAGCTCGTAGGTCGAGCCCAGGACGAACTCGCCGGGGTGCAGGATGAATGGCTCGCCGTTGTCGACCTGGATCTCGCGGGTCAGGTCGGACTGGTCGGCGGCTGGGTCGATGTGCGGGTATTTGTGGTTGTCGAAGACCCGGAAGTACTTGTCCAGCCGGACATCGATGCTGGAGGGCTGGATCATCTCGCGGTCGAACGGATCGAGCGCGACCCGTCCGGCATCGATCTCGGCGAGGATGTCACGGTCGGAGAGAAGCACGAGACGAAACTAACGCATCATCGTTCGCTAGGCTGTGTCCGGTCACGCGAGTGGCCGCGCCGATGTAGCTCAGTGGTAGAGCGCTTGCTTCCCAAGCAAGATATGCGGGTTCGATTCCCGTCATCGGCTCGCAGTAACATTGCAGGTCAGGTCGGGTTTGGTACCCCGATTGAACGGAACCCCTTGCGGTGCGGTCTGGCATTCGTGCCGGAACGTGCCGGAACACCCGGGAGAACCGTCATGAGTGCCACCTTCACCGCCTCACCGCGCACCACCAGCACCCGCCGCCCCAAGGCCCGCCGGGCCTCGGGACCCATGAATGTCAGCAACGGCAGCCATGGTTCCCCAAGGAAGGGCTGTGTTGCCCTAGACCGATCTGGTCACCGGTCGTTACCCGGGCCTCCGGGGTGAGCCTCAATGTGTGTCTGGGGATTCGTCGCTGTTTCCGAGAGTGACGCAAGCCGCTCCAGAGTTACAGACATCCCTCGGCGCAGATCTTTTCGCCGGTCCGTGTTGCGGTACACGACGCTGATGATGAACCACCCGAGGGTGCTCACTGGTCGCGTGACTTCGTAGGACTCGAGGACGCGCGTGCCGTTGCCCTCCGGGGCGAACTGGTATCTCCAAATGATCGTGCCAGCCCCTTTCTCAGTTCGAGTGAACTCGAATCGTCGGCCGCGCTCCGCCGCGGTGACGACGGGCGTATTCTTCCAGTCCGGACCCCGTCCCGAACGGTTCGTTGCGCGGAAGCGGGCACCCACTGCTGGGCCGGTCGCTCCGTCGATCCATTCGCACGCGACGATCTCGGGGGACAGTTCGGGTGTGCGAGTCACATCAGCAACGATGTCGTACAAAACTTCCGGTGGGGCGCCGATATGGCGGTCAACCCGGTCGTGGGTCAGTTCTTGTTTCATGATTGCGCTCCTTTCATGAGGGCGATGGCGCATACCGTTGGACGAACATGTCAAGGGCTTCATCGGTCAGAGACGTGAACAGGCCAGTTTCGTACGTAGCCTGCGGTTCGTTTGCGAGTTGTTGCGAGCAAAGTCCGGCGCTGATCGCGGTAAAAAGACGAAACACTTCATCGCTGTCGGCATTCGGCGCCAGGCTGCCTTTCTGGGCAGCTACGGACAGGTCAGCACGGGATCGCTGCACCATGGTCTCGGCGATGGCGTGCGTCTCTGCTCTGGGCTGAAATCCCGGAATGGGTCGCCAGAACAACAACGAGGCGAGACCGGGATTGAGTATGGACCAGCGCATGATTGCTCTGGTGGATTCGAGTAGCCGATCGAGACCCGGCTGGTAGCTCTGTGTGGCGTCGTCGACGTGCGACACCAGTCGCTTGTTGCCGCGAGCGAAGAGCTCATCGTACACGCCGTGAAGCGACGAAAAATACTTGTACAACGAGGGCGGGCGCATGCCCATGGCTCGAGCGATTTCGGCGACGGTGAGGGCACCTACACCCCGCTCCGTGATTATTCGTTCAGCGTGATCCAAAGCTTCGTTTACGGTCACCCGGCGCCGCGCAACTGCGCGAGAAGCACCTTGGCTAATAGGCGTAGTCATTTGCTACATACATTAGCCTTCGCCGCACAGGTGTCAAGGGTTCCCAAAGAGAGGAGCAGGGAGCCGGAGTAGACCGAGCCTCGCGCACCTTGGGGCCGTGGCGGTTTTCAGTAACCTGAGCTCCTGCGAGCCCGGCCATGTACGCGGCGCGTAGGTGACGGGGATCGTGAACTGGGCCACTGGCCGGGAAGGCGGCCTATAGAGCTCTGAGTCGAACAGTGCATTCGTTGCGAGGTGTTGGATCAAACCTCGCCCGGCGATAATCTTCTGCTCGAGTGTTTGAGATGGCCAGGCATTCCGCTAGAAACGAACGCAGCTGAGCCCCCTACCGAGCTGGCTATTCAGGGGCTGAATTTAGGTCAGATGGAACGCGCAGGCGGCGTGTCGCACGACGGTCCCAGACCAGTTGCTGCAGCGCCAGCGTCAAGCAACCGGCGACGACCATTCCGCTTATATTGAGCAGGAGTTGTAGGGCGCTGCCCCGAACCTCCGACATGGCGCCGAAGGCGGCCCCCAACGCAACGTTTCCGGCAGCGGGGACGGTGGTCACGGAGATGAACGCCCCGGACAAGCCCCCCAACTTGGCCGAGGTAAGCGAGAGGACGCCGGCTGCAGCAGCAATGAGGGCAACGATGAACGACCACTTGTCGGGTGAGTAGATGAATTCGGTTCCGGGCCGATCGCCGGTCACGTCCTCGATCGCGATCCATCCCAGTGCCCTGCCGGCCAGGGCGGCGAGCGTCACCACGGTGATCGCGATGATGAAACCCACAGACAGCGTCAAAGCCGCGCGTTGGAACAGGTAACGCCGCCGTCGGACGAGCGCCAAGCCGACGGCGGCGATAGTGATGAACTCAGGCCCAAGAACCATCGCCCCGATTACTAAAATCTGGGAGTCAAGCACGATCGCTATGCCAGCCAACAGAGTCGCCATCGTCATGAAGGCGAGGTAAGTCCAGTTCAACTCTGACTCGTCGTAGGTGCGTTGGGTCACGTCGGCCCACACCACGGCGTCGGCGCTGTTCCCTGGGGTTCGCCGCTCCGCTTCGAGACCGGCTCTGGAGACCCAGCTCTCGACTGCGTCCACATGGATCGTTCCAACATCAGGCACACCCAGGCGCTCAAGTCGTTCGACGATCTCGTTCGCCGCTTCGCGGGCTACGTCCGCCAGAACGATATCGCCCACCGGCTGCAGTGAGACGCCGCGCATAACGGCAATCTGACTGACGGCTTCATCGCGCGAAAAAGCTTCAAGCACGGACTCGGTCAGGTCACTCGGAACAATGACCCGGATATGCAGCATCCCTAGAGTCTGCCGCACGATCTGTCTTTGCCGAGCACGGCCCGTGGGAAGTCAATTGTCCACGCTTGCGACCTAATCTCCAGCGAGAGTCACATCATCTAGCGGCGTAGGTGCCGACGCTTGCAAAGAATTCAGCTTTGCGCATTTGTCTCATTCGCCTGCTGAGTTGCGCGATTGCGTGCCCAAGTCTTGTCGACTCCTTCACCGCCTCACCACCCGCCGCCCGCCGTGCACCTTCACGCAGGGCTGACGGAGGGAGTCGTCGCTTGACGTTCTCCTCTCCCTGTACCACGCTTTGCTGCAGCCCGGGTTGTCCCCGGCCGCCTTGGTGAGAGCTAGGAGCGTTGTGATGTCGGTGTCTATCCCGTCTGCGGGCGGTCCGCCGTTCGTCGCCGACGGAGGTCTGGAGACGGACCTCATCTACAACCGGGGCTTCGACCTTGAAGATTTCGCCGCGTTTCCGCTCCTGGATAATCGGCAGGGTCGAGCGGCTTTGGTGGAGTACTACACCGAGTATGCCGACATCGCTCGCGAGGCCGGCGCTGGCTTGATCCTGGCCACGCCGACGTGGCGAGCCAACCCGTCGTGGGCGCAGCGGATCGGCTACGACGCCAAGGCCATTGACCGCGTGAACCGCGAAGCAGTCGCGCTGATGCACAGTCTGCGCGAAGGTTGGGCTGACCTGGCCAACGTCGTGATCTCGGGAGTGATCGGTCCGCGCGGGGACGGGTACGTCGCTGGTGAGCGTCCGCAGATCGGCGAGGCCACCGACTACCACCGCGCCCAGATCGAGTCGTTCGCCGGGGCACAGGCGGACATCGTCGAGGCGGTGACGATGACCACCGCGCAGGAGGCGGCCGGAATTGTCCGGGCCGCAAACGCCGCCGGCGTCCCCGTCGGGATCATGTTCACAGTAGAGGTGGATGGCACCCTCCCGGACGGGCGCACTCTGGGTGAAGCGATCACGCTGGTGGACGGCGTCGGCGACGTAGCGTATTTCGGTGTCAATTGTGCGCACCCGGTTCACCTCGCCCGCGGCCTGACCGACGACGCCTGGGCAGAGAGGGTCGTGGAGTTTCGTCCCAACGCCTCGATGATGACCCATGAAGAGCTCGATGCGATGACCGAGCTTGACGCCGGCGATATCAACCTCCTGGTGTCGACGCTGGACAACGTGCGCGCGCAGCTGCCCGGGCTGTCGGTGGTGGGAGGCTGCTGCGGCACGGACGCCCGGCATGTCGCAGGGCTCTGGGGCCTGAGCCGCTAGCAGCCAAGCAACGGGACGCGCACCAGCGATTGACCGGACAAGCTCCGACAGTAACCCGCTACACCCGACACTTTGACCGGCGAACGGACGCGGGCGCGGGACCACCGGGCTAAAACAGCTATGGCGTCGCGCTCACAACACAACGACCACACTGGTTCGATTTTCGACGTCGCCGAGCTCTGGTTTCGCAATCAACGACGTGCCGGACAGGCCTTCACCACGGTCACTGGACTCCGCTCCGTAATTCCCGTCACAAGACCAAGCGGTACGGCTCTCCGGTGGCGCGCTGCCGTGCCGGTGAGCCACCTTCCAAGAGCCGTCCTGACGCCTGTAGACCTGCGTGGCACGCAGGGTGTACGTCCCTGGCTTCCCATTGAGTCCCACGATGTAGGCGGTATCTCCACGGACCTCGGCCTCGTAAAGCTCACATGCGTAGGACGTGCAGTCCGAGAATCTCGCCGCGAGTTCAGCGAAGAGGGCATCCAATTCATCTTGCCCGTGAGCATTCTTGGACGCGCCCAACACGGTCACCGGGTCGTTGCGTGACCAGATGGCTCGGCGTGGCCACTGCACGTGGCAATCTCGGCGTCTTTGGGCTCCGACTTCACCCACGCCATGAACTCCTCGCTCTGGTCCATGACTTCATCATCCTCCCGATCAGACGCTCAACCATCATCTTGGATGTCAGAGCCGACGACTTCAACGCCGTGGCGGTGACCAGCCAGGAGGCTTATCGCCGAAAGCATGCGCGGGCATCGCGACAGATTCGCTCGCGCCCCGGCACCCGGGGCTACAGAGTCCTCGCCCGACCACCGGTCGCGATTAGGACTACTCGACGACGTAGGCGTCACCATCGCGAACTTCAACGGGTGCGCGGCCGAGCGGGACGACTCTCGTCAGGGTTTTGAAAAGGGTCCCGAGGCCAGGGATCTTGGCAAAAATTCCTTGCGGTCCACGGACCATCCGGCCGGTCTTCACGTCGTACTTTGCCGCGTGCCATGGGCAGACGAGGCATCCGTCGGCGGCGATGCTTCCTTCGTCGAGGTTCCCTCCCAGATGCCTGCACTTGCGCGTCACGGCGAAGTAGTCTCCGTTGTTGCCTACGGCATACTTCCCGGCACGTTCGACGGTTCCCGGGCTCAACTCATCTGCGGGTCCAATTTTATTCTCCATGACGTGATGCTACTGCCATGCACGGTAGATAGACGCCGAGTTCTGTTGACTTCGCGTGGCCACTGGCCCAGTGTTATAAGCATGCGTATAACACTGGTACGGCCAACTGGACCGGCGACCGCGTCACGTGTGGCAAAGCCCCCGTCGACCGTGGCTGAGTTCTCGGCGGACTACTGGGACGCTTTCCGGATCTCAAGAGTCGCCGGGGCACGTCCGAGCGGGTGGGCGATGTCGGCGCTCAGCGGAGCGGACGCGGCGAACCGGGCGTTTGGTGGACTGGTCTGGCACACGTTGATGGGTTTCGAGCTGGCGCCGCGAGGTGCGTCCGGCGCACTCGTCGGGTGGCACATTGCGACTGACACTTCAGACAAGCTCGTGCTCGATGTCGACGGAACCCGAACAGTCGGCCGAATGACCTTCGAGCACGTCGGCAGCGACCTGCTCTGGACGACGATGCTGCGCCACCACGGTCGTACCGGGGAGAGAATGTGGACAGTGCTCGGAAAGGCTCACCGCGTTCTTGCACCCCGATGCCTGGAGCATGCCCGGCGCTCCCTCACCGACGCCTGATGCCCCAACAGCGGACGACTCGCGAAGAGTGGATCGCCGAAGGCATGCGCTCGCTGGCCAGCGGCGGCGTCGATGCGGTCCGGGTTGAAGGGATCGCCCGCACGCTCGGTGTGACGAAGGGTGGGTTTTACGGATACTTCACCGATCGCCAAGCCCTGCTGGACGAGATACTCGACGCCTGGGAGCGGATCCTGTTGTTCGAGCCGATGACGAAGATCGACGCAGAGCCCGGCGACGGCCGCGCACGCCTTGGGCGACTTTTCGACCTGGCTGCCGGGTCCAGCCGCGACATGCTGGCCGTCGAATTGGCTGTTCGGGTCTGGGCACGTCAGGACCGCGCAGTTGCTGCGCGCGTCTCCGCCATCGATGATCGTCGCACGGCCTACATGCGGGCCCTGTTCGCCGAGTTCTGTGACGACAAAGACGACATCGAAGGCCGTTGCCTACTCGCCTCGACCTTGTTCATCGGCAACCACTTCGTCGCGACCAACCACCCCAACCGCGCCCGGGTTAACGTCGTCCAGTCAGCGCTTGCCCACCTATTGCAGTAGCCCACTTGGCCCGGACCGAGCAGGGGTCATTGACCGCCTGGGGCCAGCCCGGGCAGCTCAGCGACCGCGGAACGAAGAGTGAGACCCGCCGATACGGTGTTGACCCGGAGATCGGGGAACGCCGGAGCGCGATCGGGGGACGGGAAATAGGCGGACGGGAAATAGGCGGACCAGAAAATCCGCAGCGACTCCACTGCTTCTGCTGGGGTAGCGACGCCGTCCATCATTCGCTGGTCCAGCACGGCAGCACGTTCTACCTTTTCTCGGGGCGTGGGGCTCAGTGGTCGGTCAGCGCGACCTACCCGTGCTGCGTTGCACCCGCCTTCAGGGCCCGTGGCAGCCTCACTCTCTGAGATGAGTAGGCGGAGAATCCTGGGGAATGACGCAGGACTGCCTATGGTTTCCGGCGACAAGTCGGCGTAGGTTGCGAAGTAGTACTGAGCCTGACACAAACACGTGATGACGCGCCCTCTCGGGGAGCCCTCGACGAGGGAGTTAACCAGAGATGAGCCAACTGAAGTCTCGCGCCAGTGGCATCAGCGGTGAGTTTTTGACGCTGACCTTGGTTGCGCTCGCCGCAGTCACTTGGTGGCTGACCTCGGCGATGTCTACCGACATGAATGCGGCCCACATGATGACGCCCATGTCCTTGGGCCCGTTCCTCGTCGCGTGGTCATTGATGATGGCGGCGATGATGCTGCCTGCCGTCACCCCTGTGGTTCGGCTGTACCAGCGTGCGGCCGCCGCCGGAAATGTGGCCGCCACTGGGTACTTCGTCCTTGCCTACCTAACGGTATGGGTGCTCACTGGGCTGCCGGCGTATCTGCTGTGGCGGATGCTGGCGATGCCGCTGCAAGACGGCGAACGGTGGGCGCTGCGGGTGGCCGGTGCCAGCTTGCTGCTCGCTGGTGCCTATCAGCTCACGTCACTCAAACGGGCCTGCCTGCGGCACTGCCGCTCTCCGATGTCGTATTTCATGCGGCTACGGGGGTCACTGGCGCGGCCCAGTGGAGCGTTCCACGCGGGGCTGCTGCACGCCGCATACTGCTGCGGCTGCTGCGCCGCTCTGATGCTGGTGCTTGTCGCAGCGGCAGCGATGAATCTCTGGTGGGCCGTTCTGATCGCTGTCGGCGTCTTTGTTGAACGCAACCTCCGATGGGGCGCTGAGTTCTCCACCGCGCTCGGGGTCGTGCTGCTGGGACTCGGAACGACCTTCGTTTTGAGTCCAACCTTGCTGTCCAATTTCATCTGAACCTAAGGAGTCAAACCATGACCACCACCGAAGCAGAACCCACGACCCGCTGGTCTTTGTCGGGTGTCGGATACGAGTATTGCAACTGCAGTCCTGGCTGCACCTGCAATTTCAGTGGCTTCCCATCGTCATCCGATGGGAGCTGTAAAGCTCTCGTGGCCAACGTGATCCGCGAAGGCAGTTGTGGAGATGTCGACCTCGCCGGTGTGACTGCTGTCGCCATCATCGACTGGCCGCACGCCATCCACGACGGCAATGGACGAGCGGTTTTCGTGGTTGCGCCTGAGACCACCGACGAGCAGATCGGAGCCCTGAGCCAGATCTACACTGGGGCGCTCGGCGGGATGCCCTGGGAGATCCTCGGAACGACATACGAGGTGGCTGGGCTGGTCAAGGCCGCCATCCAGGTCACTGACGCCGGCATCGATTCTTCGGTGGAGATCGATGGCGTGGGCAGCGCTCAGGGACGCTCAATGCGGAACCCCGTGACCGACGAGCCACACGAAGCCCACATCACCCTGCCCGACGGCTTCATCTGGACCGACGGCAATTGCGGGGTCGGTACATTCAACGCCTCGGCCGAGGGCGTCGCCTTGGACTTCACTGACACCAACTGGATTCACTACAATTTCGATTGGACCAACTGAAAGCGCTGTCGTACGGAAACTGTGCCAAACGCTGTGGTATGACGCAGGTTTTGATCAGGTCGCAGGCGAGAGTGGGACATGCACCTTCAAGAATGCGAGCTGGTCGGCGACGACTTGGGTGAAGTTCGGTTCGACATAGGGATCGAAGTGCCCACAGTCGTACACGCGCACGGTCGACTGTGGGATCTGGGCGGCGGCTTTCTCGGCGACGGTGCGCGGGGTGATGGAGTCGTGCTGGGCGATTTGGACGAGAGCAGGGCAGGTGATGCGGGAGGCGCGGCGCCCGGGTGAATAGAGACCGATCTTCAGTGCGATCCGTGCAGCGACGTCCTCGCGGTAGACACCACGTTCGATCCCGGAGTCCTCGGTGAGTCTCTGGAGTGCAGCAGCAGCATCTGGCGACGTCATGATGGCTGTCCCGCCAGGTTGGCCCACGAGGTCGACGTACACGGGTCCGCGGCGACGGACCGCTCTGATCTGGTCGCGCACGGCCGCCGGCAGCAGCCTCGCTGAAGCCTTGAGTCCGGTGGCGCGTACGGCGGCCAACCCACTGACGTGAGGTACCTGCGCGATGACCGCCGCGAGTGGCTCGCCTTGGCCGGCGAGGGTGAGCACGTGCCCTCCGGCGAAGGACGTGCCCCATGCCACGACCTGGTTGGCATCCACGTCGTCGAGTGTCCGGGCGAAGGTCAATGCGGAGCGCCAGTCCTGGTGCTGCATCGAGATGTCCAGCAGCTGTCGGGGCTCGCCATCGCTGTCACCGAAGCCCCGGTAGTCGAACACGACGACGGTATATCCAGCTGCCGCGAAGCGCTCGGCGTATGCGTACAGGCGCAATGCACGAACCGAGCCGAAGCCGTGCGCCATCACGACGACCGGCACCGCTCCTGCAGGCCGGGGTTCCGCACGATAGACGGTCGCCGCACAGGAGACCCCGTGCGAGTCGAACGAGGTCTCGGTGCGCGAGAAGCTGCGCGGCTCGGCGGGATTCATGGTGCCTCCAGAGGAGTCTCTTGATCGGTGTACAAGAACTTTAGAAGGTTCTTGATCGACAGTCAAGATAGACTCGGATTCATGCCTCGCAATCGCCGCCCTCAAGACGCAGGTGCCAAACGCGAAGAGATCCTCGACGCGGCTACAGACCTGTTCACCCGGCACGGATACGAGGGAACGTCTCTCAAGGCAATTGCCAGCTCAGCCGGGGTCACCGCCAACACGATCTACTGGTACTTCCCAGACAAAGACACGCTTCTGGTCGGCGTCGTGGATCGACTGGTGTTGGGGGCATTGACTGAACTTTCCGCCCTGGAGGACGAGCCGCTGCCCACACAGCTGCTCTGGGTGGTCCAGCGACTACGTGACTATCACCAGCTGGTCACCGCGGTTCACGCTCGCGCCGAGACCTCGCCGGCCATCGACACCTGGCACCGGCGATTCCACGATCTCGCTGACGCCATCCTGACGGAGGGATTCAAGCAAGCAGGCACGTCGGAATCAGATCTCGATGCCAAGGCGCAGATGGCCGTACTCGTGGTTGAGGGCCTAATCACGCACGTCCATGGCGACGAGCACACGCGAGCGATCCTCGGGCTCCTCACTTCCTGACCCCGAGCTGCATAGTGGTGTGATCGGCTCGTGACGAAATGGTGCACTGCCAAGTCGCGCACGAGCGGTGAGCCCGCGCTGCCGATGAGCATGCCCGCTCCCAGAACGGTCGCCGTGATGCGGTACCACGCCGGAAGCCGTCCTGCGGAGGATGCAGCGACGGACAGAGCGAGCGTCCCGAAGAACACGAGGGCGTAGAACAAAGCCGCCTCGGCGGTGGAGTGCGCGAAAGCTGCTGAACGTCCGTCAACGGTTGCGCTCTCGGCCAGGAACGAGGTGCCTCCCAGCAGAGCTGCTCCAACCAGGATGAGGGCTGCGGCGGCTGCGACCGAGGGGAGGACCAACGCCGAGACTCCTCGATCCGACGCCGTACTCGTCGTGTCTCGCAACGCGGTGGCGAAGACCAGGAGCAGCGGGGTGCTGAGTGAAAGTCGCGCGGAGGCGATGTCGATAGTGTCGGCTTGTTCGGCGAAGACTCGCTGTACCTTTTCCAGGCTGTCGGTCTGACCCGATCGAGTTGCTCGGATTCGCGGGGCTGACCGGCGGAATGCACAGCAAATGCGAGCCATCGACGTAGATCGGGAGAAGTGCCACCATTGGGCTGTGGCACGAACCCTCGATGCTGACTACCTCGTCGTGGGCGCCGGCGCGATGGGCATGGCCTTTACCGACGCCTTGGTCGACCACGCCGACGTTCGCGTCGCGCTGGTCGATCGTCGCCACGGCGTCAGCGGGCACTGGCTCGAGGCGTACCCGTTCGTCCGACTGCACCAGGCGTCCGCCTTCTACGGTGTCCCATCGACATTGATGGGCGGCGGCCAGCTGCAGCATCGTGGGCCGGAGGAGGGCCTGCAGGAGCGAGCCACCCAGTCGGAGATCTGCGCCTACTACGCGCGCATGCTCGATCGAATGGTCGAGTCGGGCAAGGTCGAGTTCTTGCCCAACAGTGAGTACGTCGGAGACCGCACCGTCGTCTCCCATGTCTCGGGTGAGCGCTTCGAGGTGCGCGAGCGTTGCCGCATCGTCAACGCGCATTACCTGGCACCGAGCATACCGGCGGAGAAGCCACCTCCATTCGATGTAGTCGGTGGCGCCCGCGTCGTCCCTGTCAACAGCCTCGCCCGGCTCGACGTTGCTCCGAGTCAGTACGTCGTCGTCGGATCTGGCAAGACTGCGACCGATGCCTGCATCTGGCTGCTCGATCGTGGGGTCGACCCCGACGCGATCTGCTGGGTGCGGCCGAGGGACCCGTGGATGATGAACCGGGCTGTCGTCCAACCGGACCCGGCGGTGTTCACGGGCATGGCCGCCGACACGATGGAAGCAGCCTCGGCGTCCAGGTCTCTGGAAGAACTTTTCCTGCGTCTCGAGGAGGCCGGGATCATGTTGCGCATCGACAGGGCGGTCATGCCGACCATGGCAAAGGCGCCGACGCTGGCCGTCTGGGAGCTCGAAAAGCTGCGCACCCTCGAAAATGTCGTACGCCGCGGTCACCTGACCAGCGTCGATCGGGGCAAGCTGAACTTCGCCGACGAATCGGTCAATGTCGCAAACGACGCCGTGGTCGTGCATTGCGCGGCGGACGGCCTGAAGTACCCCGAGCTCGTCCCGGTCTGGCGACCTCAGGACATCACGCTGCAGGCGATCCGGGCCGGGTTCCCATGCTTCGGCGCGGCGGTTGTGGGGTACGTCGAGGCGACACGACAGGACGACCACGACAAGAACCGGCTCTGCCCCCCGACGGGCTTCCCGAACTCAAAGGCGGATTGGGCCCGGATGAACCTGCGCGGCACCCAGGCGGTCATGTCCTTCATGAGTGAGCCCGACATCAAGGACTGGTCCAGCCGAGTGGCGATCAACCCTGCCCGGATACCGCCCGGGCACCCCGGCTCCCCGGCGTTGGACGACGCCCGCGAGCGCCTGGCAGCGAATGTCGGGCCGGCACTCGCCAAGCTCGCCGAGCTGGCTGGCGCACCTTAGGTCGGCAACGCTGCCCGCGCCCAGGTCTCGTCGGGCACCGTCTGGATCGCGATGAGCGACTTCATCTCGTATGCCGTCATGGAAGAATTCGGCCTGAACGAAACCCGTGCCAGTCAGTTGGATCAACTGAATTCACTGCAGGCGGATGAAGCCACCGGGGGGCCGCAGGCAGCACCGCACGCCTCGGGGCTCGCGCACGCTTCAGCGGGTG
>NZ_JBAVDI010000125.1:0-6712 GCF_049587115.1 Aeromicrobium sp. | reverse complement strand
TCCTGGGCGGAGACCAAGCGCATTGCCGAGATTCTGCGGCGCGAGACCGTCGGCGGCGTCCTGCTGCTGATCGCCTCCGTCATCGCGGTCGTCTGGGCGAATTCGGCGTGGCGGGACGACTACGACTCGCTCAAGGCCGTCACGATCGGACCGTCGGCATTGCACCTGGATCTCTCGCTGTCCGTGTGGGCAGCGGATGGACTGCTGGCGGTGTTCTTCTTCGTCGCGGGACTCGAGGTCAAGCGCGAGTTCGTCGCGGGCGACCTTCGGGAGCCGCGGCGGGCAGCGATCCCTGTCCTGGCGGCCGTCGGAGGCATGGTGGCACCGGCGCTGGTCTTCGTGGCGATCAATGCGCGGACGGGTGACGGAGCCCTCCGAGGCTGGGCGATCCCCACCGCGACCGACATCGCCTTCGCGGTCGCAGTACTTGCGGTGATCAGCACTCACCTGCCGGCTGCGCTGCGTACCTTCCTGCTGACCCTGGCGGTCGTCGACGACCTGCTGGCGATCACCGTCATCGCGCTGTTCTACACGAGTTCGCTCAAGCTGGTCTGGCTCGCGCTGGCGCTCGTCCCGATCGCTATCTTCGGCGTGCTGGTGCAGCGTCGAATCCGATCGTGGTGGTTGTTGCTACCGCTGGCCCTCATCGCCTGGAGCCTGGTGCACGCGTCCGGGGTCCACGCGACGGTTGCCGGAGTGCTGCTGGCGTTCACCGTCCCGGTCATCCGCAGTGATGCTGCAGGTGGGCCCGATGCCGGTCCGGGAATGGCCGAGCACTTCGAGCACCGGGTGCGGCCCTTCTCGTCCGGAGTGGCGGTCCCCATCTTCGCCCTGTTCGCGGCCGGCGTCACAGTTGGTGGATTCGGCGGCCTGCGCGATGCACTGACCGATCCCGTCGCCGTTGGCATCATCGTGGCGCTCCTCGTGGGCAAGACGATCGGCATCTTTGGCACGACCTACGCCGTCTCGCGAATGACGCACGCCGAGCTCGACGACGATCTCGCGTGGATCGACCTGCTCGGGCTGTCCGTGCTGGCCGGCGTCGGCTTCACGGTCTCTCTGCTGATCGGCGAGCTCGCCTACGGCCCTGACAGCATGCGGGACGACCACGTCAAGGTCGGCGTCCTGGTCGGCTCGGTGCTTGCGGCCCTGATCGCCGCGATGATCCTGCGGCGGCGCAACAAGACCTACCGCCGCATCAGTGAGGCGGAGTCGGTGGATGCTGACTTTGACGGCGTTCCCGACGTCTACGACAAAAGCCCCTGATCTGAGGTCGGGGCGTCAAGGCGCCAGGTTGGCGCTGAACGTGTCGGGCTTGTGGATGAATCCGAACCGATTGATCGGCCACACCCGCAACCACGCCTTGCCGACGACGGATCCCTGGGAGATGAACCCGCCACCCGGATCGCCTAGATGGGCGCGGGAGTCGCTGGAGTTGCCACGGTTGTCGCCCATGACCCACAGATGGTTCTTGGGCACCCGGATGTCGAACGCCTGGTCCTTCGTGGCGGTCTCGTCGAGCACGTACGGCTCGTCGATCTGCTTCCCGTTGATCGTGAGCTTGCCATCGGTGCAGCAGACGACCTCGTCGCCGCCGACGCCGATGACCCGCTTGATCAGGTGTCCACCGGTCGGGAACAGCCCGACGGTCTCGAGGGCCTTCTGGATCGGGTTGGACGCGCGCCGGGAAGCCTCGCCACTCAGCCAGCCGCCCGGGTCGTCGAAGACGACGATGTCACCGCGCGTGACGTCGCCGCGCCAGTAGGAGACCTTCTGCACCAGGAGCTTGTCGTCGACCAGCATGGTCGGCTCCATCGACTCTGACGGAATGTAGAACGCCTGCAGGAAGAACGTCTTGACGACGACTGCCATGACCATGGCGGTGGCGACCAGAAGGATCGACTCCTGCCAGACGGGCAGCTGCTTCTTCTTCTGTTGCGTCACGGGGTGAGCCTAGCGGGAAGGGCGGAACCGGTCGGCACAGCCGGGGCGCCAGATCAGACGCAGGTGATGCAGCGCGTGGCCCGCGGGAAGGCTTCAAGCCGCGGTCGGGCGATCTGCCCTGAGCAGCGTTCGCAGGTGCCGTACAGGCCGAGGTCGAGCCGGGCCAGCACGTGCTCGGTCTGTTCGAGTATCGCCGCGGCATTCTCGGCCTGAACGGCGTCCTGCAGCAGCTCGGCCCGGTGGGACGCGACATCGAGGTCGTCATGCAGGACCTCCAGCGTCGACTCGGCCACCGACCGTGCCAGCTGGCCGCCGGCGACGTCGATCTCGGCGCGGAGCCGGTCCGCGGCGACCACCAGCTCGGAGCGCACGGACGCGAGCTCCTCGTCGGTCCAGATCGAACCCTGGGTCGGGTCGAGCTCAGTCGTCATGGAGGGCCTCCGGTGGTCGTCGATGCGCTTTGGGTTACCCCGCCCCGGCTGCCCCATTCGCCCACGAACGACACAGGCCCCCGGGTCTTGGCCCGGGGACCTGCATTCGGTCAGGACTTCTTGCGGCCCGGCTGGTGAGCCTCCTCGTCAGGATGCTCCGGCTCGGCCTGTGCCGCGTGCGTGGGAGCGGGAGCTGGGGCTGGAGCTGCCGTGGGCCGGGGGAACGGATCCGGCGCCGGGGTGCTCTGGCTTCGCCCCCGTACCGCCGCCACGGCGGCAGCGCCACCGCCGACCACGACGCCGAGAAGCGCGATGCGCTTGAGCTTGGAGCGCTTGGGCTTGACTCGCTCGGGGAGTCGGTCCTGCACGTTCTCAGGCAAGCGGTCGAACAGGTCGTCCCGCAGGTCCCGCAGCTGCTCCTTGTCAGGCAGCATCTCGAGCAGCTGGTCGCGGACGACCGGAGCGCGTTCGACGAGCTGTTGCCTGAGATCCTCGGTCTGGTCGTTGAGATCGTCCAGCCGATCCTCGAGCTGGTTACGCAGGGTCTTGTTCTTGGACGGTCGTGCCATGAGTCTCTCCTCGTGTCGATGATGGTTTCGTGCGGGGTCCAACCTCACTCCAGCGCAACCTCCTGCGGTGTCTTGTCGGTGCGCAGTCCGCGCCAGCTGGGCTGGCGGAGCTGACCGCTGGAAGTCCACTCGGTGAAAGCGACCTCGCCAACGAAGCGGGGTGTCACCCAGTGTGCATCGCGAGCGGCATCGCGGGGAACATCGCGGAAGGGACTGGTCTTGCGAGGGGAGGCCGACAGCCGCCGGTGCAGGTCGTTGAGCGTGCGCTCGCCGAAACCTGTGCCGACCCGTCCGACGTAGCGAAGACCGTCGTCGTCGGGAATGCCGAGGAGCAACGCACCGATCCGCCCGGCCCGAGCGCCCTGACCTGGCCGCCAGCCGCCGATCACGACCTCCTGGCTGCGGTGATGCTTGATCTTGATCCAGGCCTGCGCTCGTTTGCCGCTGTGATAGCGACTGTCCCGACGTTTGGCCAGGACACCCTCGAGGTGCTGGGTCCTGCTCGAGGCAACCGCCTCGGTCAGTGATCCCTCAAAAGCACGGGGGACCTTGACGACCTCTCCTTCGATCCCGGTGTCCAGCAGGGCGGTTCGTCGATCGTCGTACTGCTGACCTGTGACCGCTTGGCCCTCGGTCCGCAGGAGGTCGAACACCATGTACTGGACTCGCACTTCGCGCTGCGCCGCAGCGATCTCGGACGTCCGGGTCAGGCCCATGCGGCGCTGCAGTCGCCCGAAGTCCGGGGCACCCGAGTGGTCCAGCGCCACGATCTCGCCGTCCAGCACGGTGTCCCTGAGCCCAAGTCCGGCCAGCTCGGCGACAACTTCGGGATAGGCGTTCGTGACGTCGTTCTGGCGACGGCTGAAGAGGGCGACATCGGATCCGTCCACCACCGCGATCGCCCGGATGCCGTCCCACTTCATCTCGAACGCCCAGTCGTGCCCGGTGGTGTCGCCCCCGTGGTCGATGTCCGTCGCCTTGCCGGGGGTCGCGAGCATCGGCGCAACGAAGCCGTCACTGAGCGGCCGGGTGGGCACGGTCGGTGCCGGCCTGCTGTCATCTCTGGAACGTCGGCTCGAATCCATCAGATGAATCAGCCAGTTCTTGCCGGTCTTGATCAGAGCGAATCTGCGGGGCCCCCCCAGCCCTCCGTCGGCCCGGCCGGTGAGCGTCGCGATGACCTCCTTGCCGTCTCGCCACTTCTCCAGCTCGTAGGTGCCGGCGTCCCAGATCGTGACCTCGCCACCACCGTACTGACCCTGGGGGATGCTGCCCTCGAACGTGCCGTACTCCAACGGGTGGTCCTCGGTCTGTATCGCCAGATGATTCTTGCTCGGATCAGTCGGCACCCCCTTGGGCAGGGCCCACGAGACCAGCACGCCGTCATGCTCGAGCCGGAAGTCCCAGTGCAGGCTGCTGGCGTGATGCTCCTGGATCACGAAGGACGCGGATCCGCTGCCGCCGGAAATCTGGTCCGGGATCGGCTCGGGGGTACGAGATGCCGTTCGTTTCGATCGATAGGGCCCCAGCCGATCCTCGGACGGCGGCACCGGGTCGAGGTCGGCCAGCGGGTCCTTGCGGCGCTTCATCCGGATCAGCACCTCGTCCATCGTGAGCTGCTGGAGGCCGGGCGTCAGCTCTCGCCAGGTCCGGGGCGCCGCGACGTACGGCACGGGTGTCCCACGCAGTGAATAGGGCGCGATGGTCGTCTTGTTGCCATTGTTCTGGCTCCAGTCGACCAGGACCTTGCCCTCCCGCACGCTCTTCTTCATCGAGCTGACGACCAGGTCGGGCAGCTCGGACTCAAGGACCTGGGCAAGCTGCTTGGCGAACCGGTTGACGTACTCGGCGTCATGCTCGCCGTCCAGACCTGCGTACAGGTGAAGGCCCTTGCTGCCGCTGGTGACCGGATAGACCTGGAGGTCGAGCTCGCGCAGCAGCTTTCGTGCCCGGTGGGCGACCTCGACGCACTCAGGCAAGCCTGCGCCCGGGCCAGGATCGAGGTCGAGCACGAGGTGGTCGGGGTGCTGTGGGACCCCGTGCGAGTCGACCCGCCACTGCGGCACATGCAGTTCCAGCGCGCCCACCTGTCCGATCCACGCGAGCCCTGCGGCGCTCTCGAGGACCGGGTAGGTCGTGACGTGGCTCTGGTGCTGGATCTCAACCCGGCGGATCCACTCAGGCGCCGAGGGCGAGAGATTCTTCTCGAAGAAGACCTCCCGCGGCTGATCGGCCGATCCCACGCCGTCGACCCAGCGTTTGCGGGTGACGGTGCGACCTGCGAGGTGGGGCAGCAGGTGCGGTGCAATGCCGACGTAGTAGGCAATCACCTCGGCCTTGGTGGTTCCGGTTTCGGGGTAGAGGACCTTGTCGGGGTGCGTCAGACGGAAGCGACGCCCGGCGACAGCGACAGTCTGGGTCTGCCTGGTGCGTGGCATCGGACCTCCTTTCGCCCACCCAATCAGTCTGGACGTTCGTACCCGCGTGGAATCGGGCGAAACTCCCGGGTACCTGGCTGTGATCTGAAGCGGAACTAGTTCTTAAGAACTAGAAGATTTAGTTATTGGTGCCCACAACCTCTTGCGCTCGGTGGGTCGACGGTGCCAGAGTGGTCGAGCCGGTTGAGCAGCTGCCGAGCACGGATCGAGAGCCCCCGGGGGTTTCCGTGAACATCAGTCCCGCATTTTCGCAGTACGACGACACAGCCGCTTTGATCGAAGCCGCAGGGGCGGCGACCGATCAGGAGCGAAGGATGCTCGAGGATGAGGTTGTCCGCAGACACCTCGGCCTGGCGCATCATCTCGCCGGTCGATATGCCGGCCGCGGCGCCGATCGCGACGACTTGGTCCAGGTCGCATGCTTCGCCTTGGTCAAGGCGATTCGGGGGTTCGATCACGACCGTGGCGAGTTCGTCCCGTTCGCAACGGTCACGATCCTTGGTGAGATCAAGAAGTACTTTCGTGATCACTGCTGGGGAGTGCGGCCGCCGCGTCGGATTCAGCAGATGCAGGCCGACCTCTCCAGCGCCACGGAGCGTCGCTTGCAGGCAGACTCGCACCAGCCCGACGTCACGGCGCTGGCCGACGAGCTCGGTGCAGATGTCGGAGACGTGCGCGAGGCGATGGCCGCACGCAGCTGTTTCTCGCCGACATCTCTCGACCAACCGGTTCGAGATGACGCGCGGCCGCTCGGTGAGACGATCGCCGCAGAGGGGTCGGACTACGACTTCATCGACGACTGGGTCACGGTCGGCCCTCTGTGCCGAGATCTGAGTGACGACGAGCGTGAGCTGCTCCGTCTTCGTTTTGTCGAGGACAAGACGCAGCAGGAGATCGCCGAGCTGGTTGGGGTCAGTCAGATGCAGATCTCGCGCCGGCTCGCGAAGCTGCTGGAGCGACTCCGTGCCTCGGTTGGTTTGGTTGGCGCTGCCTGAAACTCCGCGGCGCCCCGCGACCAACGGATACAGTGACCTATCGGTTCAACGGCAACCGGATTGCGCCGCTGACCGAAGGATCCGAGCATGCCTCGTGCGACCCTGACATTTCAGCTCAGCGGTACCCAGGTCCAAGGCGACCTGATCGAGGAGTTCGGACGGCACGACGGGGTCGACGCGCGGGCGACGACTGTCGATGGCGACGTCGCGATCCGCGTCGAGACCGGAAGCTCGTCAGCGGCCCGGTGGGAGGTGCGGGCGACGGTCGGGATGTTTGACGATCATGCCCGCGAGATATCTCAGTGAGCCGGATCTGACGGGTCGAAGGTCAGAGT
>NZ_JBAVDI010000124.1:0-5347 GCF_049587115.1 Aeromicrobium sp. | reverse complement strand
GCCCGCAAGTCCCTGGAGAAGCGCGATGTCGATCTGCGCCTCGGGACGGCGGTCAAGGAAGTCCGTGCCGATGGTGTGCTCGTCGAGCACGACGGCACGGAGGAGTTCCTCCCGGCTGGCATCGTGGTGTGGGCCAGTGGCATCACGGCGCACTCCACCGTGGGCGACTATGCCGTGCCGCAGGGACGCGGTGGGCGCATCGAGACCGACGAGCACCTGCGGGTCAAGGGCGTGGACGACGTCTTTGCGATCGGCGACATCTCGATCAGTCCCGACGAGCCGCTGCCGCAGCTCGCGCAGCCGGCGATCCAGGGCGGCAAGCACGTCGCCAAGGTCATCAAGGCGGACCTCAAGGGCAAGACCGTCAAGGCGTTCAAGTACACCGACAAGGGCACGATGGCCACGATCGGACGCTCGTCGGCGGTCGCGGAGATCAAGTTCCTCCCCCGCCTGCGCGGCTTCCCGGCCTGGATCATCTGGGTCGGCCTGCACGTCGCGACGCTGCTGGGCAACCGCAACCGGTTCGCGACAATGATCAACCTGACCGCCAAGTACCTGGTCTGGGGCAGCCACAACGCGATCGTCGGTGAGACGCCGCCGGTCGTCGCGCTCAAGCCGGTCACGCTCGAGGCCCGCGAGCCACGCAAGGCCGTGTCCCGGTCGGCCGCACGCCGAGCTGCCGATGGCATCCAGCCGCCCAGGGCCTGATTCAGCCTCGGGGCTCGTGGCTTCGTAGCATCGTCTCGAGCTCGGCGCGCGCGGTCAGCATCGACGGGCCGTACCAGGTCAGTGATCGTCCCGACACCAGCGCGGTCGGCGCCTTGGTGAATGCCTCCGGCCCGTCGTCCGCCGCGAAGACGTACGGCTCGTCGGGCAGCAGGACCAGGTCGACGGCGCCCGAGTCCACTTCGGAGAGCTCGACGTGGGGGTAACGATCCGGGCTCTCGCCGAAGGCGTTCACGACGCCGAGCCGGTCGATCAGGTCGCCGGTGAACGTCCGTGAGCCGACGACCATCCACGGATCGCGCCAGATCGGGATCGCGACCCGGCGACCGGACGGCTGGGACGGCTCGGCCCACACCGCCTGCGCCTCTGTCAGCCACGGTGGCACCTCCCAGCCGAGGGCCTCGGTGAACATCCGGGTCATCGACGTGAAGGCCTGGTCGACCGTCTCGATCACGGTGACCCACACCTGGATTCCGGACTCTCGGAGTCGTCGGATGTCGAGCTCGCGATTCTCCTCCTGATTGGCGATCACCACGTCCGGGGAGAGGTTGGCGATGGCGGTGCGGTCGGGATTCTTGGTCCCGCGGACTCGTGTGACGTCGAGCTCTGCGGGATGCGTGCACCAGTCGGTCGCGCCGACGAGCGCGCCGGGTCGGGTCGCAGCTATCGCCTCGGTCAGCGAGGGGACGAGCGAGACGATGCGACGAGCCGGGGAGGTGGCGCCGAGCGGATGCCCGAGATCGTCGTTCACGCGGAGCGTCGCACGCCCATGGAACCACTGAGGGGTGCCGGCCAGGCAACGTCGTCCTGCTTGAGCGCGCTGTCGAGCAGGTCGCGCACGTCGTCGGGGAATGGCGTCGGCCGGCGCGTCGTCATGTCCATGTGCACGAGCGTCGCCTCCATGACGCACGCGAGTCGACGCTGCGACTCGTTGACGATCAGGCTGACCGAGTGCAGCGCCTTGTCCGAGCGGGCGATCAGCCGGACGTGAACCGAGATCTTCTCGCCCTCGATCATCTCCGAGAGGTACGTCAGGTGGTGCTCCACCGTGAAGGTCGACAGGCCACGTGCCGCGATGTAGTCCTCCGGCATGCCGAGTTCGCGCTGGCAGCGATCCCACAGGGCCGTACCCCCGAGCTGGAGATACCTGCCGATGTTCATGTGACCGTTCTCGTCGATGAACTCGGCCGGGACGGATCGCTCCAGATGGGCCGGGATCTGCCGGATCTGGTCATAGGTGGGAAGGGTGCTCACGTCTCGACGATAGGCCGAGAGCCGGGCCCGGTCACCCAAGGGGTTCGGAGCCCGGCTCCACCAGCACGTGGTCCGCCAGATTCAGACGGTGTCGTCCCGCCGAGCGTGCGAGGCGTCGTGCATCGGGTCGCCGGCGGGCTCGTCCGCATTCTCGGCCGCGGCATTCATGTGCCGACGCGATCCGTCGTCGTGCACATCCGGGTCGATCCGGTCCGCCTCGGCGAGTCGCTCGTCCACAGCATCTCGCTGCTGCGTTGCCTCGTGGTCTCGATCGGCGGCCTGCTGCTCGAGCCGGTCGGCGGCGAGTCGCGCCTCTTCGGCGTCGGCGTGCGCGGTGGCCGCATCGGCCTCGCTGCGCTGCGCCTCGACGCTCGCCACGTGTGCCTCGTCCCGGATGCCCGTGGCTTCGACGCGTCGGCGCTCATTGTCCTCGCGCTGCTTGACCTGCTTGTTCGTCGATGCGCGACGGCTCGCCATGACCAGCGCCAGCACCACGACCACGACCGCAATCGCCGCGACGACCCATACCCACCAGTCGATGTCCGACATCTCAGTTCCCTCCTTGAGCAGGACCTCGGTGGCCCCGCGCAGAGATGTCGTACCCACATCAGGCCGATTCACGCATGGACTCCCACTGGGCGCGAGCGGCGCGGCATCGGACGCCCGAAATCCGGACCTGTACGCCTGGGCCGTGGACGAGTGAGGTCAGACGTTTCTGCGGTACTGGCCGCCGACCTCGAAGAATGCCTCGGTCACCTGCTGCAGTGAGCAGACCCGCGCGGCGTCCATCAGAACGGCAAAGACATTCTCGTCGTGGATCGTCGCGAGTCGCAGTCGCTCGATGGCCTTGGCCGCATCAGAGGAGTGCGATTCCTGGAAGCTCCGGACCCGGGCGAGCTGCGACTCCTTCTCGGCCTCGGTCGCGCGAGCGAGCTCGACCGTCGGCGCCTCGGTCTCGGACTCGGGCTTGCGGAACGTGTTGACCCCGATGATCGGCAGCGATCCGTCGTGCTTGCGGTGCTCGTACAGCATCGACTCATCCTGGATGCGTCCACGCTGGTAGCCGGTCTCCATCGCACCGAGTACTCCTCCGCGCTCGCTGAGCGCGTCGAACTCGGCCAGCACGGCCTTCTCGACCAGGTCGGTGAGCTCATCGGTGATGAACGCACCCTGGGTGGGATTCTCGTTCATCGCCAGACCCCACTCCTTGTTGATGATCAGCTGGATCGCGAGGGCGCGGCGGACAGACTCCTCGGACGGAGTCGTGACTGCCTCGTCGTAGGCATTGGTGTGCAGGCTGCTCGCGTTGTCGTAGATCGCGATGAGTGCCTGCAGCGTCGTGCGGATGTCGTTGAAGTCCATCTCCTGCGCGTGCAACGAACGCCCCGACGTCTGCACGTGGTACTTCATCTTCTGCGAGCGCTCGTTGGCGCCGTACTTCTCCTTCATCGCGATGGCCCAGACACGACGCGCGACGCGACCGAGCACGGAGTACTCCGGGTCCATGCCGTTGGAGAAGAAGAACGACAGGTTGGGCGCGAAGTCGTCGACGTCCATGCCGCGGGCGAGGTACGACTCGACGTAGGTGAAGCCGTTCGACAGGGTGAATGCGAGCTGGCTGATGGGGTTCGCCCCGGCCTCGGCGATGTGATAGCCCGAGATGGACACGGAGTAGAAGTTCCGCACCCCCTCGTCGATGAAGTACTGCTGGATGTCGCCCATCATCCGGAGCGAGAACTCGGTGGAGAACAGACATGTGTTCTGGCCCTGGTCCTCTTTGAGGATGTCGGCCTGCACCGTGCCGCGGACGTTCTGCAGCGCGAACGACCTCAGCTCGGCGTGCTCGATGTCGGAGGGGTCGCGGCCCTCGTGCTCGCGGAAGGCGGCGACCTGCTGATCGATCACGGTGTTGAGAAAGAAGGCCAGGACGGTGGGGGCGGGCCCGTTGATCGTCATCGACACCGAGGTCGACGGCGAGACGAGGTCAAAGCCGTCGTACAGCGCCTTCATGTCGTCGAGCGTCGAGATCGAGACGCCGGAGGTGCCGACCTTCCCGTAGACGTCGGGGCGTGGGTCGGGGTCACGACCGTAGAGCGTGACCGAGTCGAACGCCGTCGAGAGGCGAGTCGCTTCGCCGTCGTGGGACAGCAGCTTGAACCGGCGGTTGGTGCGGAAGGGGTCGCCCTCACCGGCAAACATGCGGGCCGGGTCCTCGCCGTCGCGCTTGAATGGGAACACGCCCGCGGTGAACGGGAAGTGGCCCGGGAGGTTCTCCTTGCGCCAGAAGCGCACGAGCTCACCGTGGTCGGTGACCTTCGGCAGGCAGACGCGGGGGATCTTGTTGCCGGACAGCGACTCGCGGGTCAGCTGGGTGTGGATGTCCCGGCCGCGGATCCTGGTGACCATCTCGTCACCGGAATACGACTCGACGATCGACGGCCACGCCTCGATGCTGTCGCTGATCCCGGTGGGCACGGCCTTCCTGGCCTCGAGGGCGAGCTCGCCCAGCTCGTCCTTCGAGGCTGTCGACAGGTGATCTTCGCTGGCCACCAGCTCGAGCCGTTGTGCCCGGCCCGCCGCCTGCGCGAAGATCTCGGTGTCGGCATGAAAGCCGCGGATCGTCTCGGTGATCTCCGAGAGGTAGCGCACGCGATCCGATGGCACGACCTGTCGGATGCCGCTGGAGAAGCGGACGTCGACGTGCGGGAGGACCCCTTCGGCAATCGTGAGTCCCTGCTCGCCCAGCAGGTCTCGCAGGTGCTGATACAGCGCCGTGACGCCATCGTCGTTGAACGTCGCCGCCGAGGTGCCGAAGATCGGCATGTCCTCGGGCCGCATGCCGAATGCCTCCCGGTTGCGCACCATCTGGCGGCCGACGTCGCGCAGGGCATCCTTGGCACCGCGACGCTCGAACTTGTTGATCGCAACGATGTCGGCGAAGTCGAGCATGTCGATCTTCTCCAGCTGGGACGCGGCGCCGAACTCCGGTGTCATGACATACATCGACGTGTCGACGTAGGGAACGATCGCCGCGTCACCCTGGCCGATGCCGGGAGTCTCGACGATGATCAGGTCGAACCCCGCGGCCTTGGCGATCGAGATCACGTCGGGCAGCGACTCGGGCAGCTCGCGCGAACCCCTGGTCGCGAGCGACCGGAAATAGGCACGCTCGCCGTCCAGGGAGTTCATCCGGATGCGATCGCCGAGCAGTGCACCGCCGCCGCGTCGCCGGGTCGGATCGACCGCGATCACCGCGATGCGCAGCTTGTCCTGCTGGTCCACTCGGAAGCGGCGGACGAGCTCGTCGGTCAGTGAGGACTTGCCGGAGCCGCCCGTGCCGGTGATGCCGAGCACGGGGGCGGTGTGA
>NZ_JBAVDI010000123.1:0-1653 GCF_049587115.1 Aeromicrobium sp. | reverse complement strand
CGGCCTCGCCCTTGGAGCGGATCATCGCTGCGCCCTCGGTCAGCCGGCGCAGGGCCTCACCCAGGTTGGTCGCGCCACACACGAACGGGACGGTGAAGTTCCACTTGTCGATGTGGTTGACGTAGTCAGCGGGGGTGAGCACCTCGGACTCGTCGATGTAGTCGACGCCGAGCGACTGCAGGACCTGCGCCTCGGTGAAGTGACCGATGCGGGCCTTGGCCATCACCGGGATCGAGACAGCCTCGATGATGCCGTCGATCAGGTCAGGGTCGGACATCCGCGCAACGCCACCCTGCGAACGAATGTCGGCCGGCACCCGCTCCAGCGCCATGACGGCGACCGCTCCGGCGTCCTCGGCGATCTTGGCCTGCTCGGCGTTGACGACATCCATGATCACGCCGCCCTTGAGCATTTCTGCCATGCCGCGCTTGACGCGGGAGGTGCCGACCGTGGTTGCTTCGTTGCTCACTGCTGTGTCCTTCGTGATGTGGCCGATGATCGCTCCAAGTCTACTCCGCGGGGAGGAGACCGAATGCGCCGGACACATTGCGGACAGGGGGCCCTGGGAAGGCGTCACCGCACATCCAGTGGCCCAGCGTGATCCCGGACCGACAGCAGGTCACAGCTCGGGATGCACCACTGCTTGCCTGCGCACGATCAGCATCCGCTGGGCCACGGTGATCCCGCTGGCAATGGCCAGCGCCCACAGCGTGATCTCCCGCAGGAACGGGGCATCGAAGAGCCCGGACAGGCCGGTCATGACCAGGATCGCCACGAGCCGGTCGGCCCGCTCGGCGATGCCGCCCTTGGCCGTCATGCCGAGGCCCTCGGCGCGAGCCCGGGTGTAGGACGTCAGGTTGCCCAGCACGAGGCACGCGAGGCTCAGCGAGAGGTAGAGGTCGGCGCCACCCAGATCGGTCTCCGCCCCGGCGCGGGAGTAGTAGATCACCAGTCCGGCGAAGATCGCGGCGTCGGCGACCCGGTCGAGGCTCGAGTCGAGGAAGGCGCCCCACTTGGACGACTGACCGGACTTGCGGGCCATGTAGCCGTCGATGATGTCGCTGAAGACGAAGGCCGTGATGACCAGCACCCCGATGAAGAACTGTCCGCGGGGGAAGAACCACAGCGCGCCGGCGCTGACGCCGATCGTGCCGACCCACGTCACCCAGTCGGGCTTGACGCCGAGCCGCAGCAGCAGGTCGCCGAGCGGCGCCCACACGTTGGACCAGAACTGACGAAAACGTTCGAGCATTGCTTACTCCTTGGGCCAGGCGGCCGCGAGCATCTCGCGGGTGTCGCCCAGCAGTTGCGGCATGGTCTTGGTCTGGCCGATGACGGGCATGAAATTGGAGTCGCCACCCCAGCGAGGAACGACGTGCTGGTGCAGATGAGCGGCGATGCCGGCCCCGGCGACATTGCCCTGATTCATTCCGAGGTTGAAGCCCTGCGGACTCGTCACCGCCCGCATGGTCCGCATCGCCTGTTGCGTGATCGACGCGACCTCGGTGGACTCGGCGTCCGTCAGATCGGTGTAGTCGGCGACGTGCCGGTAGGGACACACCAGGAGGTGCCCGGCGTTGTAGGGATACAGGTTGAGCACGGCGTAGGCGGTCTCACCACGATGCACGACCAGGCCCTCGGCGTCGTCCATGC
>NZ_JBAVDI010000122.1:0-28075 GCF_049587115.1 Aeromicrobium sp. | reverse complement strand
CTTCTACATGGAGGTCGCCAAGATGCGCGCCGCCCGCGCGCTGTGGTCTCGCCTGGTGCGCCAGTTCGAACCCCAGAACCCCAAGTCGCTCTCGCTGCGCACCCACTCCCAGACCTCCGGGTGGTCGCTGACCGCGCAGGACGTCTACAACAACGTCGGCCGCACGTGCATCGAGGCCATGGCCGCGACGCAGGGCCACACGCAGTCGCTGCACACCAACGCCCTGGACGAGGCGATCGCGCTGCCAACCGATTTCAGTGCTCGGATCGCGCGCAACACCCAGCTGCTGCTGCAGCAGGAGACCGGGACCACCGACATCATCGACCCGTGGGGCGGCTCGTACTACGTCGAGCGCCTGACCCACGACCTCGCTAACCGAGCCTGGGCGCACATCCAGGAGGTCGAGAAGGCCGGCGGGATGTCCAAGGCGATCGAGGCGGGGATTCCCAAGATGCGCATCGAGGAGGCCGCCGCGAGGACCCAGGCGCGCATCGACTCCGGGCAGCAGGCGGTCATCGGCATCAACACGTACCGGTTGGCGGACGAGGATCCGCTCGACGTTCTCAAGGTCGACAACAAGGCCGTGTACGCCTCACAGATCGCCAAGCTCGAGCGGCTGCGCGCCGAGCGCGACCAGGGCGACGTCGACGAGGCACTTGCGGCCCTGACCCGGAGCGCGGAGCGCGGCTCGGCCAGCGATGGCTCGCTGGACGACAATCTGTTGACACTGGCGGTCGACGCAGCGCGCGCCAAGGCCACGGTCGGCGAGATCTCCGATGCCCTGGAGCAGGTCTACGGGCGCCATCAGGCCGTGATCCGTACGATCTCAGGTGTGTACCGCACCGAAGCCGGCCAGGGCGGCAACATCCAGAAGGTCATCGACGCCACCGAGGCGTTCGAGCAGACCGAGGGGCGCCGACCACGAATTCTGGTCGCCAAGATGGGCCAGGACGGGCACGACCGCGGACAGAAGGTCATCGTCACGGCGTTCGCCGACATGGGCTTCGACGTCGACGTCGGCCCGCTGTTCTCGACGCCCGAGGAGGTCGCCCAACAGGCGATCGACGCCGACGTCCACATCGTCGGTGTCTCCAGCCTTGCTGCCGGCCACCTCACGCTGCTGCCGGCGCTGCGCGACTCGCTGGCCGAGATGGGCCGACCCGACATCATGATCGTCATCGGTGGCGTCATCCCGCCCGACGACGTGCCGACCCTCAAGGAGATGGGCGCTGCCGCGGTGTTCCTGCCGGGCACCGTGATCGCCGACTCGGCGCTTGATCTGCTCGGCAAGCTGCAGCAGACCTCTGCCTCGTGAAGGGCGCGGCCTGATGGTTGACGTCGCAGAACTCGCCGACGACGTCCGCCTCGGCAAGCGGGCGGCGATCTCGCGCGCCATCACGCTGGTCGAGTCGCGCCGGACCGATCACCGGGAGCAGGCGCGCGAGCTGCTCGGACTGCTGGCATCCGAGGCCGGGGGAGCGGTGCGGATCGGCATCTCTGGGGTCCCGGGAGTCGGCAAGTCGACCTTCATCGAGGCACTCGGGATGCACCTCGTCGACGAAGGGCACCGCGTCGGAGTGCTGGCGGTCGATCCGTCCAGCGTGCGTACGGGTGGCTCGGTGCTGGGTGACAAGACCCGGATGTCCAAGCTCGCGGTGAGTCCTGATGCGTACATCCGTCCTTCGCCCAGTGCAGGGACGCTGGGCGGTGTCGCCCGCGCGACGAGTCAGGCGATGACGATCCTGGAGGCTGCGGGCTTCGACGTCGTGCTGGTCGAGACGGTCGGTGTCGGTCAGTCCGAGATCACCGTCGCCGGCATGGTCGACACCTTCCTGTTCCTGACGATCGCCCGTACCGGCGATCAGCTGCAGGGCATCAAGAAGGGCATCCTGGAGATTTCCGACGTCGTCGCGGTCAACAAGGCCGATGGTGAGCGAGTGCAGGAGGCTGAGGCGACCTCCAAGGATCTGGCCGGCGCGCTCCGCATGGTCTACGCCGGTGGGAACGGGTGGGTCCCGCCGGTGCTGACCTGTTCTGCACTCGAGGGCACCGGGATCGATGTGGTGTGGAGCCGAATCCTCCGACACCGCGAGTTCATGGGCAGCAAGGGCCTACGCGAGAAGCGTGCGCAGCAGCAGCTTGACTTCACCTGGGCGCTGGTCCGTGACGAGCTCGACCAGCGTCTGCGCAGCGATCCGCAGGTGGCCGCGATGCGGGCCGAGATTCGCGAGGCCGTGCTGTCCGGCGAGATGCCCGCCGCGACCGCCGCCGATCTGATCCTCCAGGCCTACGACCGCTGACGCTCGTCTCGGGCCTCGTCACCACGAATGTGACAGGATCGATCAGTGAGAAGATCCGTGTCCGCCCACCTGCAGCTCCACCTCCACGCCGAGGCCGACCTCATCTTTTCGATCGCGGTCGCCGAGGGAGTCGAGGCGACCGAGACGTTCTCGATCCGATCCGGCGGCGCCGAGCTCGTTCCGCACGAGATCGCCGGTCGACACGGAACCCGCCTGCACCGTCTCCGCGGTCCGGCCGGAGACATGACGATCGACTATTCCGCCGACGTCGTGGGGCACGCGCCGCCCTCGCCGGTCGATGAGCTGGACCTGATCGAGTACCGCCGCCCCAGCCGATACTGCGAGTCCGACACGCTCTTCTCGACGGCCAAATCGGAGTTCGCCGGCGTGCACGGCAAGGAGCTGCTCGATGCGGTCAGCTCGTGGGTCGGAGCACACCTGTCGTACGTTCCGGGCGCGAGCCTGCCGACCGATGGGGCGGTTGCCACGATGCTGGCTCGCCAGGGCGTCTGCCGCGACTATGCGCACCTCGTGGTGGCGCTGCTGCGGGCTCTTGACGTGCCCGCCCGACTTGCGTCGGTCTACGCGCCCGGGCTCTCTCCGATGGACTTCCACGCCGTGGCCGAGGCGTATGTCGAGGATGCCTGGCATGTCGTGGATGCGACGACCCTGGCGCCGCGCGGCAGCCTGCTGCGGATCGCGACGGGCCAGGATGCGTCCGAGACGGCATTCCTGTCCCAGCACTGGGCCCGCGTCGACCTGCTGTCGATGAAGGTCACGGCCGTCGTCGACAGCCTGCCGACCGACGACCTGCAGCAGCTCACCGAGCTGCGCTGACGCTCAACCGTTGCGGCGGCTCGCGGATGCAGCGGCTTCCGCCAGCTGAGTGGTGGTCAGGTGCGGTCCGTAGCCGGGAGTGTCCGGCTGCACCCGCCATCCTTCGGCCAGCGGGCCCAGATCGACGACGTCGAAACCGATGGCGTCGACGAAAGCGGTGACCTCGGCCTTCGCGCCGGCGTCGTCGCCGGCGATCGCCAGGGCTCGTCGGCCGGCGGAGCCGGACTCCTGCGCTTCGGCGGTGATCGCATCGGACTGGATGTGGTTGAACGCCTTGACCACCCGGGCGCCGGTGAGGTGTCGCTGCAGCATCTCGGCGCTGGTGGTTGACTCGCTGTCGAGTTCGGGGATCGACCCGTCGCGCTGCGGGTAGTAGTTGTTGGTGTCGATCACGATCTTGCCTGCGAGGGCGTCGACCGGGACCGAGTCGATTGCCTTGACAGGGATCGTCACGACCGCGAGATCGGCTGCCTCGGCGGCCTCCTGTGCGGTGGCAGCCCGAGCTCGGGGCCCGAGCTCCTGCACGAGCTCGGCGAGCGTCTCGGGCCCGCGTGAGTTGCTGAGCACGACGTCATACCCGCGCTCAGTGGCGGCCCGCGCGAGCTGGCTGCCGATGTGTCCTGCTCCGATCAATCCGATGGTGCTCATGTCGGGACAACTTCGAGTCAGACCCGGCTATTCCGTGGGTTGCCGGGCCCGAGAGCTCGGAGCGCTGATTCGTCGTGAGCCGCACCGCGAGCTGGTGCCCGAAATGACTAATGCCGGGTAGTCCGGAGTAACTACGTTGAGGCCAAAGTCAAGACTGCAATTGACGCGTCGAGTTCGCTAGCGTTCGTGATGACGCCGGGGGTCCGACCGTTCGGGGGGATGGTCGGACCACTCGGCGCGAGACCCGCGGTCGGTCGTCTCGGGGGGACGACCGACCAGGGCACAGCGAGCTAGCGGACGGCGAGCCTGGCATACGAGCGCTTTCCATCGTGAATGTCCCAGCCGCCGATCTTCCAGGTCGATTCCTCGAGGCGCACGTAGAACAGCGCCCGCGTCGGCACAGTGAGCATGTCGTGGCGTCGCGCTGACGTGTCGAACACGGGTACGGCTGCCGAGGCCGTGAACGTCGCGACGATCCGCGGCTTCGCCTTGGCGCGGTCGACCCGGATCGCGACCCGTGAGAACCGAGGATTGATCCACACAGCCCGGTCACGGTAGCCGGTCGTCGTGAAGGCCTTCCCGTAGAAGACCCGTCCTCGTCCAGCGCTGGCGTGTGCAGCGCCTGATGACGTCCCCACGCCGCGCAGCAGCACCAGCCCGAGCCGGTCACGTGCAGCGCGGCTGCCGGGGTCGGAGACGAATCGGTCGATGCGTGGACGATACGCCGCGACCGTTGCCGGTGCGAGGGGCGACAGCACGAAGCCGAAATCTGTGGCGGTGTACGCCGGGCGCGGAAGCGACAGCCGGGAGTAGCGCTGCTCGAACACGAAGCGCACGGCGGCACAGGCCGCCGCACGCACCGCGGCGCGACCGAACACCGCCTCGGCCTTGGCAGCGTTGCTGGTTCGGACGGCGAGGCACCAGTCGACGGTGGACCCATCGAGCGTCGCCGCGTCCGGACGCCCGGGCCACGGGCCGCGCACGGATGCCGGTGCGCGAGCAGCGCTCGCGGTGGCAGGTGCTATCGACGTCGCGGCCGGGGTGGGGCTCGGCACCGGGACGGCGGTCTTCGGAGTCGCCGTGCTCCTGGCCTGTCCCACCGACCCGTCGGGGGAGGCCAGCCCGATCGTCAGGCTCACGAACACCACCGCGGCGATGACGCCCGCGAGCATCGTGACCCCCTGTGACCTCACGGCGCTCAGCATAGATGAGCGCAGGGTCGTGCCGTTCTCACGAACGGCAGGCTGGGTGCGCCGGGTTCAATCCTCAGAGACGCCGGTGCATCACTTCCGGGTCAGCTGTTGGCCCACTCCGGGTTCCAGCCGTCGACCTCGTCCGCGCCGCGGGTGGGCGGACCGGTGTAGATCGCGGACGGACGGATGAGACGGCCGGTGCGCTTCTGCTCCAGGATGTGCGCGCTCCAGCCCGCGGTGCGGGCTGAGGTGAACATCGCGGTGAACATGTTGGGGGGCACCTCGGCGTAGTCCAGGACGATCGCGGCCCAGAACTCGACATTGGTCTCGAGCACCCGGTCGGGACGACGCTCACGGAGCTCCTTGAGCGCGGCCTCCTCCAGTGCGATGGCGACCTCGGCGCGGGGAGCGTTGAGCTCCTTGGCGGTGCGGCGCAGCGTGCGTGCGCGCGGATCCTCGGCGCGGTAGACGCGGTGGCCGAAGCCCATCAGGCGCTCGCCCGAGTCGAGCAGGTCCTTGACGTACTTGGTCGCGTCGCCGGACTTCTCGACGCCTTCGATCATGGTCAGCACGCGGGCTGGTGCGCCGCCGTGCAGCGGTCCTGACATGGCGCCAACCGCTCCGGAGAGGGCGGCTGCGACGTCGGCACCGGTCGAGGCGATGACGCGGGCCGTGAAGGTCGACGCGTTCATTCCGTGCTCGGCTGCCGACACGAGGTAGGCGTCGATCGCCTTGGCGTGATCGGGGTTGACCTCGCCGCGCCAGCGGGTCAGCATCCGGCCGATGATCGTGTCGTTCTTGTCGATCTCCGCCTGCGGAACCATGGGCTTGCTGACTCCGCGCGCCGCCTGGGCCACGTACGACAGCACCATGACCGCGGTACGAGCCAGGTCTTCGCGGGCCTGGGTGTCATCGATGTCGTAGAGCTGCCTGAGGCCCCAGGCCGGCGCAGTCAACGCGATCGCGCTCTGCACATCTGCCCGGATGTCACCGGAGTGCACCGGTATCGGGAACGGCTCGGCGGGGGGAAGGCCCGGCTCGTACGAGCCATCGACCAGCAGTCCCCAGATCTTCTCGAACGGCACGCGGCCGACCAGGTCGTCGATGTCGACACCGCGATAGCGCAGTGCTGAACCTTCCTTGTCGGGTTCGGCGATCTCGCTCTCGAACGCGATGACGCCTTCCAGTCCGTGGTGCACTTCAGTCATACCCTGCATTCTGCCTTGCGCCATTACCGTGGGGTCATGGAGACCCCCGATCTGGCGCGGATGAGGGCCGAGTACGCCCGGCACGGACTCGACGAGGAGGCCGCCGGAGACGATCCGCTGGCGCTGTTCGGGCAGTGGCTCAACGAGGCGATCGACGCAGATCTGCACGAGCCGAATGCCATGGCGCTGGCCACTGCGACCCGTACCGGCCGGCCGGCAGTCCGGATCGTGCTGCTGAAGGGCTTGGACGAACGCGGACTGACCTTCTTCACGAGCTACGAGTCCCGCAAGGGCGATGAGCTCGAAGAGAACCCGCGGGCCGCGGCGACGATGCTGTGGCATCCGCTGCAGCGTCAGGTGCGGGTCGAGGGTGCCGTGACCCGGATCGACGAGGCGGAGTCGGACACGTACTTCCAGTCCAGACCGCGCGGGTCCCAGATCGGCGCAGTCGCGTCACCGCAGTCGCGGATCGTCCCCAGCCGTGAAGCGCTCGAGCAGCGGGTGCGTGAGGTCGAGCGCGTCTTCGGCGGCCACGAGGTCGTGCGCCCGCCGATCTGGGGCGGCTACCGCATCGCGCTGGACTCGGTCGAGTTCTGGCAGGGCCGGGAGAGCCGGTTGCACGATCGCCTGCGGTACACCCGGCGCGACAGTGGCTGGCGGCGGGATCGGCTCGCGCCCTGAGCCGGCACGTGGGCACGGGCGCGCATCAGGTCAGGTCGCGGTAGTGCTCGAGCAGACGGCTCATCACGGAGAGCGCGTCCTGCATCTCGGTGATGTGGCTCGGGTCGAGGACACGCAGCATCTGCTTGATCTCGGTGCTGGAGATGCCGTCCGTGCGGGGCAGGTAAACGACCTCGCACAGTGATTTGAGCTCGTCGAACCTGCCGGCCCAGTCCTCACCGATGGCGAAGACGTCGACCCCGTGCTCGACGATGTCTGTGGCCTTCTGCTCCCACGACGTTTCGGGGATGACCAGATCGACGCCCTTGATGCTGCCGATGATGCGGGCCCGGTCCTCGTAGGACACGACCGAGGTCTTTCCCTTGCCGGCGTTGAACTCATCGGTCGAGACTGCGATGACAAGTCGGTCACCGAGCTCGGAGAGCCGGTTGATCAGGTTGAGGTGACCGATGTGAAACAGGTCGAACGTCCCGTATGTCAATACCGTTGTCATGGTCGCTGTCCCTGTCGCCCGTTCATGGGGCCAGAGTAGTGGTGCTGCGTGGCTCGACACGGGGACCCACTGAGACGCGAAATTGTGCGAGTCCGCACCACGCGGGATAGGTACCGTGCGAACCTGCACCGCCCGGGCATGAAAACCAGGGCAGGCTCGCACAGTTTGCGGGCTGGGTGAGGGGGCCGGCTAGAACACGTAGAAGGTCGCGATCGCGGCCGGGAGCGCGCCGAGCGCGAGCCATGGCACCAGCACCGTCCGGCGGTGCACCAGACGGATTGCGCCGAGGGAGAGCACCCCGATGCCTCCCATGACGATGAGCAGGATGATCCCGTCGCCGTGTCGCCCGTCGTCGACGATGCTGCGGATGACCGCGACCAGCGCACCGAGCGGGAAGGACGACACGGCCAGGATCAGGAAGGACACGACCCAGCGCTGAACCTGCTCGATCGTGAGCTCGCGACGAACGCGGGGAGTGGTCATGTGGTCAGTATGGGCGCACCCGAGAGGTCGACCCGCCGGAAGGCGGTCCGAACGAGCCGAGCACACCCCACAGGTCGTTGCGCTGACATGATCGTCAGGTGAGCTTCGTGACCCGGGTCGGACGAGTCGTCAGCGACGTCCGCCCGCTTCGGGAGTCCCCAGCGTTCCGGCGGCTGTGGTTCGGTCAGACGATCTCGCAGCTCGGCCAGCAGATGACCGTCATCGCCATCGCGTACCAGGTGTACGACCTGACGGGCTCGTCGTTCAAGGTCGGGCTCGTCGGCCTGTGCGGCCTGGCCCCGCTGGTGCTCGGGGGGCTCTACGGGGGTGCGCTGGTCGATGCTCACGACCGGCGACTGATCGCCCTGTGGTCGGCCGTGGGGCAGTGGGTGTGCTCGGGCCTGCTGGTCGCGCAGGCCTTCGCGCACATCGACTCGGTCGGCGTGCTCTACGGGATCGTGGCGCTGCAGGCCGCCTTCTTCGCGGTCAACAATCCGGCGCGGTCGGCGATGCTGCCGCGCCTGCTGCCCGCTGAGATGCTCCCCGCAGCGAACGCGCTTGGCATGGCTTCGTTCAACCTCGGCTTCACCGTCGGACCCCTGCTCGGCGGACTGGTGATCGGTTGGCACGGGGTCGAGGTCGCGTACACGATCGATGCGGTCACGTTCGGCGCGGCGCTCTACTCGCTCGTACGGCTGCCGGCCATCCTGCCGCTCGGCGGGCCTCCGGCCGCACCGGGCCTGCGCTCGGTGGTGGAGGGACTGCGCTTCCTGGCCTCGGCGCCCAATCTGCGGATGACGTTCGTCGTCGACCTGTGCGCGATGGTGTTCGCGCAGCCGCGCGCGCTCTTCCCCGCGCTGGCCATCACGGTCTACGCCGGCAACGCCTCAACCCTGGGACTGCTGCAGGCCGCACCCGCCATCGGTTCGCTCGTCGCCTTCTCGGTGTCCGGATCGATCGGCCGGGTACGTCGGCAGGGGGTCGCGATCGTGGCGGCGATCGCGGTCTATGGCGTGGCGATCGCGGCCGTCGGCGTCTCGGCGATCGGGTTGCCTGGCCTGCTGTGGCTCGGTGTCACGTTCTTGGCCTTATCCGGCGCCGCCGACATGGTCAGCGCTTCCTACCGATCGACGATCCTGCAGACCGCGGCGCCCGACGAGCTCCGCGGCCGCCTCCAGGGCGTCTTCATCGTCGTGGTCGCTGGCGGGCCGAGGCTGGGCGACTTCGTGATCGGGTCGATTGCGGCTGCGACCAACGAGGAGTGGGCGATGATCATCGGCGGCGTGCTGTGCGTGGCGGGGCTCGCAACCGCCACGGTCCTGCAGCGCCGCTTCCTCGCCTACGACGCTCGCGAACCGGCGCCGTAGCCCGCCGGCGCGACGTCAGGAGAAGTGCGCGGCGTCGATCTCGATCCACACCTGCTCGGCACGCCCGAGCAGCTCGCCGCCCTCGGTGTACAGCGCGGTGTCAGTCAGGAACTTGCGACCGTCCCGCGCGTGTAGATGACCCACGGACAGGCACGGCTCCCCGGGTCGCGGGCGACGCAGCACCTCGGCGGTCATGCGGCCCAGCACCATGGTCTGGTTGGTGAAGTCCGCTGCCCAGCCCCCGGGGCAGTCCAGCGCTGCCCACGTGGTGGGCGTGTCGATCGCACCGTCATCGCCGGCGAAGGCCTCGTGTGGCGTCCAGGGCCCGGCCGTCCGGTCGCCGTCGGTGGGACCGGTGAACAATCGCAGGCCGTCACCCGCGGTGCGTTGGGTTCCGCAGGTGAAGCAGTGATCGAACGGATGATGGGTGAAGCCCGGATAGGCGGCCAGGCCGGTCTCGGCCTCCTCTGTGGTCGGAGCCGCTGCCACGTCTCGGCTGAACGAGCCCGAATTCGCCTCGCCGATCACGGCTCCGCCGGCTGTCAGCAGGCGGACCAGATCCCCGTCGTGCTCCCAGCTCAGGGGCGTGTCCAGCGGTGGTGGCAGCCGGAGGGTCGAGGTGACTGGCCCATTGGCCTCGACCTGTGCGGCAATCAGCCCAGCAACGTACCCACCGTTGCCGGAGTGGGCTGGACCGTTGAACTGCGTTGGAATCGTGACCACGACCCCAACCCTAGGGCCGGATCGCGTCATACCTCCGGAGGGCCTCGCGCCGCTCCTCGGCGTGATCGACGATCGGAGCGGGATAACCGGACGGCGGATCGGCCAGCTCCCACGGCGTGTGCACGTGCCGAGCGGGTACGTCAGCGAGCTCGGGAACCCAGCGGCGCACGTACTGGCCATCAGGATCGAACTTGTTGCCCTGGGTCATGGGATTGAAGACTCGAAAGTACGGGGACGCATCGGTTCCGGAGCCGGCGACCCACTGCCAGCCGTGCTGGTTGGACGCCAGATCGGCGTCGACCAGCAGGTCGAGGAAATGTTGCGCACCGTGCTGCCACTCGACGTGAAGATCCTTGACCAGGAAGCTCGCGACGATCATGCGGACGCGGTTGTGAATCCAGCCCTCGCCCAGGAGCTGGCGCATGCCGGCGTCGACGATGGGGATGCCGGTCTGGCCAGCCTTCCACGCGTCCAGACCATCGCCGGGTTCGTCGTAGGCCATCGCCTCGAACGTGCGGTTGTAGTAGCCGAAGGCCGAGTCTGGCCGATGATGCAGGACGTCGGCGTAGAACTCACGGAACGCCAGCTCCCGGCCGTATGCCTCGGAGCCGGCCGACCGCAGAGGTGCCAGGTCGGCGAGCATCGTTCGCGGGTGGATCGAGCCGCACGCAAGATGCACCGACATGCGAGAGGTGCGGTCCGGGCCGGGCAGGTCGCGGATGGTGTCGTAATCGGCCACGTCCGCATCGAGGAAGTCCTGCCACCGCTCGAGGGCCGCTTCCTCACCGACGGGCGGAAGCTCCAGGCCGTCCGGCGCCGCGGCATCAGGGATGCGATGTGTTCGTCCATCCGGCCGGATCCAGCTCACCTCGGCAGTGGGCTCGGCCGGGCCGGGCCAGCCGTGCTGCTGCCACGCGCGGAAGAACGGCGTGAAGACGCGATAGCCGGTGCCGTCACCCTTGACCACGCGTCCGGGTGACACTGCGTACGGCGACCCCGTGCGCTCCAAGGTGATGTCGTGCGAGGCCAACGCCTCCTCGACCGCGAAGTCCCGCTCGGCGCCGTACGGGGTGAAGTCGGCCGAGACATGCACCGTCGTAGCGCCCACCGACCGGGCGATCCGCGCCACCTCGACGCCAGGATCGCCGTGGACCACATGCAGACCCCCGATACGTTCGGAGAACTCCTGGAGCAGGCGCGCGACGTAGGCCTGTCGGGCGCGGGCGCCGGATTCCCAGAACGTGTCGTCCAGCACGAACAAGGGCACGACACCGTCCGGGCCTGAGGCGATCGCCGCCTGCAGGGCGGGGTGGTCGAGCAGGCGAAGGTCTGTGCGGAACCACATGACGGACGTCGGCATGCGTCCATTGTCAGGCGTGGCGGACGAAGCCGCAGCACATGGAACAATGGTCACTGTGAGTGACCTGATCGATACCACCGAGATGTACCTCCGGACCGTCTACGAGCTGGAGGAGGAGGGCATCGTGCCCCTGCGCGCCCGCATCGCCGAGCGCCTCCACCAGAGCGGTCCGACGGTCAGTCAGACGGTCGCGCGGATGGAACGGGACGGCCTGCTCTCGGTCGAGGGGGATCGGCATCTCGAGCTGTCACCCAAGGGCCGTCAGCTCGCGACCCGGGTCATGCGCAAGCATCGCCTCGCCGAGCGGCTGCTCACCGACATCATCGGGCTGGAGATCGAGTTCGTCCACGAAGAGGCGTGCCGCTGGGAGCACGTCATGTCCGAGCAGGTCGAACGCCGTCTCGTCGAGCTGCTCGAGCACCCGACGGAGTCGCCTTACGGCAACCCGATCCCCGGCCTGTCCGAGCTGGGCCAGGTCGGCGCCGATCCCACCTTTCTCGAGGGTGTCGTGCCGATGCCCAAGGCGGTCAGCGGATCGGTCGAGCCGATGAGACTGGTGATCCGCCGAATTGCCGAGGAGCTGCAGAAGGACACCGAGGTCATGTCCGTGCTGCGCCGCGTCGGTGCACTCCCCGGCAACGATGTGTTGGTCTCGCAGGGCCATGACGGCCTCGTGGTCGCCCGTCAGGGCGAGACGGCCGAGATCGACGCCGAGGCCGCGGCCCACATCTTCGTGTCCGGCTGAGGTCTCAGCGCCCGCTGGGGGCCTTGGGCTTCCAGGGGACGAATCCGCTGGTGCGACGGACATAGTCCTCGTACCCGGGCTTGGTCTTCTTCATGCCCTTCTCGTTGAGGGACGCGCCGGTCACCTTGGTGAGGAAGATCGTCATGGCGATCGGGCCGATGACGGTCGCGAGTCCCGGCCAGGATCCGGCGACCACGATCCAGATGCCGGTCCAGACGCAGGCATCGCCGAAGTAGTTCGGGTGCCGGGTGTACCGCCACAGGCCCTGATCCATGACCTGGCCCTTGTTGGCAGGATCCTTCTTGAACGCCGCCAGCTGTGCGTCCCCGACCGCCTCGAAGAACAGGCCGATCGCCCACACGAGGACGCCGAGCACCAGCAGCCAGAGGGTGACGTCCTCATTGTTGGCGCCGACCATGATGGGGGTCGCCACGAGCCACATCGCCACGCCCTGCGGCACGAACACCCGCATCAGCGCGACCTGCGCGAACGACCGTCCGTCAGCATCGGCCAGCTCGGCGTAGCGAGGATCCTCGGCCTGTCCGGAGTTGCGCCGGTGCAGGTGCCACGCCAGGCGCACACCCCACACCGTCACCATGGCTAGCAGGATCCAGCGCATCGCGGGGGCGCCTTCGCCTCCGGTCGACACCAGCGCGGTCTCGGCGGCGACCAGCACAAAGCCCAGGCCCCACATGGTGTCGACGACAGTGAGCTTGTGCTGACGCTGAGCGATGGCGAGTCCGATGCCCATGAAGACCACGACCACGCCCAGCCCTCCGAGAAGACTGGCGCCGGACTGGGACAGGTCGTTTGGTGTCATGCCCGAACTATGTCAGCCAGGCGAGCGGGGTGCTAGGCATGCTGCTGACTCCGCGTGCGCTCGGCTTGACCGAGAGGATCTGGTCGACTCCCATCCGGTTCTCCTCGAATGCGAGCGCGCCACCGACGAGGTAGAGCCGCCACACCCGGGCGTTCTCCTCACCGATCAGCTTGACCGCGGTGTCCCAGTTGTCCTCGAGCTTCGCGGCCCAACCGGCGACGGTCTGTGGGTAGTGCTCGCGCATCGCCTGGACGTCGCGGATCTCCAGGCCCGATGCGGCGATCAGCCCGATGGTCTTGGCCAGCGGCTTCATGTGCATGTCGGGGGCGATGTACGTCTCGATGAACGGCCCGCCGCCGGGGCTGTCGCCGGGTGCGTCATTGCTGCGCGACATCTGCTGGATCAACGCGCGGCCGCCCGGCTTGAGATATCGGTGGATCGAGTCGACGAAGACGACGTACTCCGCGTCCCCGACGTGCTCGCCCATCTCGACCGATGCGATCGCGTCGATGCCATCGTCCATCACTCCAGATGCCTCGAGATCACGGAAGTGTCGCAGGCTGACATTCACGCGGTCTGCGAGGCCACGCTCGGCGGCCTTGGCCATGACATAGTCCCGCTGCTCGATCGACAGCGTCACCCCGGTCACGTGCACGCCGTAGTGCTCGGCGGCGAAAAGTGTCAGCGAGCCCCAGCCGGAGCCGATGTCGACCATCTTCATGCCCGGTTGCAGACCGAGCTTCTTGCAGATCAGGTGGAGCTTCGCGGTCTGGGCCTCCTCGAGGGTCATCTCCGGCGTCTGGTGATAGCCGCTGGAGTAGGCCATGTTGGGGTCGAGGATCAGCTCGTAGAAGTCGTTCGACAGATCGTAGTGGTGCGAGATCGCCGCCTGGTCGCGCTCCTTGCTGTGCAGCTCGCCGGTCAGGTTCGACTCTGCGGCCGGAGCTGGCGGGCGCCTGCCGATCGCGCCAAGCCGCACCGCGAGCGCCACGGCCTTCGCCACCTGCTTGGGGCCCACGGTGGGACGTCCGGCGCTGGCGTCGGCGAGGCGGGCATCCCGCACGGCGTTCCACATGGCCCGCAGCCCGTCGCCGAGATCGCCCTCGATGTCCAGATCACCCTGCACGTAAGCACGGGCCACGCCGAGCTCGCCCGGCTTCCAGATGATGTGACGCAGGGCGCGCTTGCTGCGAATGACCACGACCGGCGCGCCGGGCTGACCGGCCTCGCTGCCGTCCCAGGCGCGCAGACGGATCGGAAGGGTCAGGCCGAGACTCTCCTCGGCGAGAGACAGGAGGGAAGATGCGATGTTCACGACGACAAGTCAACCTCGCGACCGTGGGTTGCGCCATCTCAAGTTGCTGGGGCTGGCATGCTTGGGCGATGAGCTTTGGGTCCGCTTTGCAGGACTGGTTCCGCCGTACGGGCCGCAAGCTGCTGGGCTGGACGTTGATTCCGGTCGGCATCGTGCTGATGCCGTTGCCGGGTCCTGGCCTGCTGATCGTGATGTCCGGTGTGGCGCTCCTGTCACGCGACTACGTGTGGGCCCAGCGTCTGCTGGATCCACTGGAACGGCGCGCGATCGAAGCGGCAAAGTACGGCGTTGCGACGTGGCCGAGGATCGCCGCCAGCTTCCTCGGCGGCCTGTGGCTCTTCGTGCTCGGGATCGTGTGGTGGGCGAGCCCGGAGATTCCGCAGTTCGAGGTCCTGAGCGTCAGCTTCGGCCCGCAGCTTCCGGCCCACGGCTGGGCAACCGCCATCGGATTGTGGGCGTCGGCGCTGGCGGCGTGGGGTCTGCTGGCCTACAGCGTCGTGCGGTGGCGCGAGCCGCACATGAGCCATTCGGACTCCAGGCCGTAGATCGCGTGGGTCGGTCGCTCCTACAGTGGCAGCATGAGCCGACTCGGAGAGCGCTTCCCCGCCGCCGATCTCCCGCACATCCGACTCGGTCAGAGCCCGACGCCGGTACGCCGCCTCGAGCACCTCGATCTCCGAAGCGAGGTCTGGGTCAAGGACGAGGCCGGTTTCGGCAACGGCGGCTGGGGAGGCAACAAGGTTCGCAAGCTCGAGTGGATCATTCCCGAGGCGCATCGGCGTGGCAAGGACACGCTGTTCACCGTCGGCGGCATCGGCACCCACTGGGGCCTTGCCGCGGCCCTGTACGGCCGCGAGCACGGGCTTCGAGTTGTCCTCGGTCTCGTCGATCAACCCATCGACGACCACGTGCGGGGACAGCTGGACCGGCTGGCCTCGTCGGGCGCGGAGATGTACCGCTGTCGAACGGTGGGGCGGCTGAGGATCGCGGCACCATGGATCCTGGCTCGGCACGCCAGACGTGGTCGGCTCCCGTACTACCTGCCGGCAGGTGGGTCTTCGCCGATCGGCAGCCTCGGCTATGTCGAGACTGCGCTGGAGATCGCCGAGCAGGTGAAGGCGGGTGAGATGCCCGAGCCCGCGACCCTGGTGACCGCGGTCGGATCGGGCGGAACTGCTGCGGGGTTGGCCCTGGGACTTCGGCTGGCCGGCCTTCGTACGCGGGTCCTCGGCATCGTCGTCAACGACTCGTTCCGGCTCGACGCCGTGACAGTCACTCGGTTGGCCAACCGCACCGCGAGCCTGCTGCGTGACCGCGGCGCCGACGTCGGGACCGTCGTCGGTCCCCACGATCTGGACACCACTTCGGCATGGATGGGGGACACCTACGGCGCCGCGACGACCGCTGGTTTGGAGTCACTCGAGCTTGCCGCCGAGCGGGAGGAGCTCGACCTCGAACCGGTCTACACGGCCAAGGCCATGGCCGCGGTACGCGGGCTGGACGGCTCCTTGGCCGGCCCCGTGCTGTTTCTGCAGACCCACGGACCTCGCTCCGCGCCGTAACCCCCGGCCGTTCCGAAGCGTTGATCACTCAACGAACGGAAGGTGACCCCAGTGCGCAAGGCATTCGGACGGATCTTGGCCTCGGCGGTGCTCGGGGGTGCTCTGGTCGCGGCCACCACCACGACGGCGGGGGCCGCGGACGACATCCTTTCCGGCGTCGACCGCACGCTGAGGCAGACTGCGGCGCGGATCCTGGCCACCGCCACACCGGGTGAGCCGCTCGAGGTCGTGACCACGACCCGCACCTCGGCCGGCCCTCGAATCATCAGCAGCATCGCCTCGACTCCGGAACAAGCGCTCGACCTCATCGCCGCGGGGCTCTCCCGGTCATCGACGATCGGCGTGGACATGGCGCACCCCGTGCAGATCGACATCACCAACGACACCTATCGCTCCCAGCAGTGGGCCCTGACGCGGTTCGGGGCTGAAAGCCTGTGGCGCACGAGCTCGGGTTCCGGGGTCGTCGTCGCTGTGATCGACACCGGGGTCCGAGCCTGGCACCCGGATCTGCGCCGTCAGGTCCGCAAGGGCTACGACTTCGTTGATCCGGGCACGTCGGCGATGGACGCCAACGGCCACGGCACCCACGTCGCCGGCATCATCGCGGCGCTCGCTGGCAACCGCCAAGGCATAGCCGGGCTCGCCCGCAGTGCCCAGATCCTTCCCGTGCGGGTACTCGATGCGTCCGGATCTGGCGACACCGCCGACGTCGCACGGGGGATCGTGTGGGCGGCAGATCACGGCGCGAACGTCATCAACCTGTCCCTGGGATCGAGCTGGAGCGATTCGGCCGGCAAGGCAGCGGTCGAGTATGCGCAGTCCAAGAACATCCTGGTCGTGGCGGCAGCGGGCAACTCAGGCTGTGGCCTGCTGCTCGGCTCACCCACGTCCTACCCGGCGGCCTACGCCGGTGTCGTCGGCGTCGGCGCCATCGATGCCAACGGCTCGACCGCGTCCTACTCCAGCTGCGGCTCGTGGGTGGATGTCATGGCTCCTGGCAGCAGGATCATCTCGACCATGGTGGAAACGCCTGACAGCAGCCTCGGCTGCCAGCCGAGGTACTGCTATCTCTCCGGCACCTCGATGGCCACGCCCTATGCGGCCGCCGCAGCAGCCCTGGAGATCGCCCACCTGGGTCGAGGTTGGCGCGCCTCCACGGTCAGGTCGCTGATGCAGTCCACGGCTGACGACATCGGCTCCCGTGGTTACGACACACGAACCGGCAACGGCGTGATCAACCCTCGCCGCATGCTCGCTGCGCGATAGCTGGGTACGCGTAGGCCATAGATCTGGCCGCACGGCTCGGCATGCCACAAACTGGGCGCATGAGCGTTCATGAGTGCGATGTCGTCGTTGTCGGTCTTGGCCCGGGCGGAGAGGCTCTGGTGGCGCGACTCGCCAAGGGTGGGCTCTCCGTCGTGGCCGTCGAGGCAGAGCTGGTCGGCGGGGAATGCCCCTACTGGGGCTGTGTCCCGTCCAAGATGATGATTCGTGCGGCCAACACCCTGGCCGAGTCACGTCGGGTCGAGACGCTTTCGGGAAGCGTCTCGGTGACACCAGACTTCTCCAAGGTGGCGACGCGCATCCGCGACGAAGCGACCGACGACTGGGACGACACGGTGGCCGCCGGGCGCATCACCGATGCCGGTGCGGAACTCGTACGCGGTCACGGTCGGCTGACCGGCGATCGCACGGTCGAGGTTGACGGCCAGACCTACGTCGCTTCCCGGGGCGTGGTGCTCAACACCGGCACGACCGCGTCGATCCCGCCGATCGACGGTCTGGCCGAGACCCCGTACTGGACGAACCGAGAGGCCATCGCGAGCAAGCAGGCGCCAGCATCATTGATCGTGATCGGGGGCGGGGCGATCGGCCTCGAGCTCGCCCAGGCATATTCGCGGTTCGAGACCCAGGTCACCGTGCTCGAAGCCGGTCCGCGGATCCTGGGCCCTGAGGAGCCGGAGTCCTCCGCGCTGCTCGCCTCGGTGTTCGAGTCCGAGGGCATCGGGGTGCATGCCGGTATCACCATCGACCGGGTCGCTCACGCCGACGGCCGATTCAGGGTGACCTGCGGCGACACGACCCACGAGGCGGAGCAGCTGCTGGTCGCGGCCGGCCGGACGTCGCGGCTCGATGACATCGGTCTGGACACGGTCGGTGTGGATCCCGGCAAGACCCTCACCGTGCAGGACGACATGATCGTCAAGGACGGTCTCTGGGCGATCGGTGACATCACGGGCCGCGGCGCGTTCACCCACGTCGCGATGTATCAGGCGGAGCGCGCTGCGCGGTCGATTCTCGGTGAGCCGCAGGAGAAGTACGACACGAGCTTCCCGCGCGTCACGTTCACCGACCCGGAGGTCGGCGGCGTCGGCATCACCGAAGCACAGGCCCGGGAGCAGGGAATCAACATCCGGGTGGGGCTGACCGACATCGCGGCGAGCAGCCGTGGCTTCCTGCAAGGCGTTGGCAACGATGGACTGATCAAGATCGTCATCGACGAGGATCGGGACATCATCGTGGGAGCGACAAGCGCCGGACCGATGGGCGGCGAGACGCTGTCGGCGCTGGCCTTCGCGGTCCGCGCCGAGATCCCGGTCGCAACACTGCAGAACACGATCTACGCCTACCCGACCTTCTGGCGTGCGATCGAGTCGGCAATCTGAGTCGTACGCCTAGGCGCGGCGCAGCATCCGCAGCACCTGGCGCTCCAGGGTTCGGCTGATCGTCGCACCCGGGGCAACTCGACGGTGCTTGGAGCTGACCGTCACCCCGTCCTCGAACAGATCCACCACGCGAGGGTCGACGTACGAGGACCGGGCGATCGCCGGAGTGTTGCCCAGATGTTCCGAGACGTCGCGCATCGCCGCGGCAACAGCCTTCTTGCGGGCAGCCGGCGAGCTCGGCCCGTGGGAGGCCAATGACAGGGCGGCGATCGTGGTGCCCCGCCAGGTGCGGAAGTCCTTGGCGGAGTAGACGTCACCGAGCAGATCCTTGACGTAGCCGTTGACGTCGTCGGCGTCCAGGTTGTGCCACCGGCGCCCGGCCTTGTACGCCAGCAGCCGTTCGCCGCCTCCGCGGCGGCGGCGCAGCGTCTCGAGCACGGTCCGCACGCGCTCGTCGCGGACCGTGACCTCGACGTCCTGACCGGATTTGGCCGGGTACGAGAACGTCATGCCGCGCCCGGTGCCGTGCACGTGCTGCTTCTCCAGCGTCGAGAGACCGTAGCTGCCGTTCTCCTCGACGTACCGCTCGGAACCGATCCGGAACATTCCGAGGTCGAGGAGGCTGAAGGCCGTCGCAGCGACCCGCTCGAGGCTCAGTGCGTCGCCACCGAGGTCGCGTCGTGACGCGGCGCGCTGCTTCAGCAGCTGGGCGGCGAAGCCTTGCATGCGCTCGAACTTCTCCAGGTCGCGGCGCACCCGCCAGTCCGGGTGGTACAGATATTGCCGTCGTCCGGCGGCGTCGGTGCCGACCGCCTGCAGGTGGCCGTTCTCCACAGGACAGATCCACACCTCTTGCCACGCGGGCGGGATGACCAGCAGTCGGCAGCGCTCGACCTGGGCGGGCTCAAGCGGCCGGCGGTCCTCGTCGAGGTAGCGGAAGCCGCGGCCGTGGCGCGTGCGAGCCCAGCCCGGTGACGAGGGGGAGGTGCGGCGAAGTCTGACCATGGTGAGAACACGCTAGGTCAGGTTCTGCTGGCCCGCATGTCGTCACGGGCGGCGCTGCTCGACGCCTCATCGGGGTGCCCTCGACAGGAATCGAACCTGTGACCTACCGCTTAGGAGGCGGTCGCTCTATCCGACTGAGCTACGAGGGCGTGGGCTCAGGTTATCCAGTGTTGGTCGCAGACCATACGATCGCCTCTATGCCACGCCCGCGTTCGTACCCGTATCTGGCGGAGTCGCAGTGCTGAGACGAGTCGTGGCGCTGATCGGGCTGGCTGTGCTCATCGTGTCCACGATGGCTGCGTGTGGCCGGACCGACGTGATCCGCGTGGCGGACCGGGACTGCGCTTCCGCGCGCTCGCTGCCCGGTGGCGACAGCACCCGGACGATCGTGTCCGGTGGGCAGAGCCGGGAGTATCTCCTGCACGTCCCGCCTGGCTACGACGGGTCCTCGCGAGCACCGGTGGTCATGCTGTTCCACGGGCTGGGAGGTGATCCGAGATCGATCGTCGAGACGACGCGCATGGAGGAGCTGGCTGATCGGGACGGAACCCTGCTCGTGGCGCCACTGGCACGCGGCCTGGTGCCACGCTGGGACTTCGGCTCTCCGATCACGGACCCGCGTTCCGACCTCGCCTTCGTCCGTGACCTGGTCAAGGAGGTCAGGACCGAGGCGTGCGTGGATGCGGGCCGCGTCTACGCGACCGGATTCTCGAACGGATCGGTGCTGACCCTGGCGCTCGCCTGCGATGGCACGACGAAGTTCGCGGCGTACGGCGCGGTCTCCGGGCCCTACCCGGCCGATGCGTGCACCCAGGCGCCGCCCGCGTCGTTGATCTACTTTCACGGGCTCCGGGACACGGTCGTCCCCTACGACGGCGCACCGACGGCGATCGGGCCGCTGCCCCCGGTCAACGAGATCATGGCCGGGTGGGCGGCACACGACTTCTGTCCACCGGCCGGCGCGACGACGACGGTGGCCGAGCACGTGCGCCACTTCGCCTGGAACGGTTGTGCCGGGGGCTCGGCCGTCGAGGTGTATGTCGCGGACAACGGCGGTCATCGCTGGCCGGGTGGCGAGCCTTCCTCGTCTCGACAGGCGTCCGGTGCCACGACCCTGGAGATCGACGCCAGCAGCCTAATCTGGAAATTCTTTGCTCGGCACGCCGCTGATGGACAATAGGGACATGACCAAGACGATCGAGACGTGGCTGACCGACATGGACGGCGTGCTGGTTCACGAGGACAAGGCAATTCCCGGGGCGGCCGAGTTCATCGACCGACTCAAGGAGACGGGCCGCAAGTACCTGGTTCTCACCAACAACTCGATCTTCACGCCCCGCGACCTGTGCGCGCGGCTGCGCGCGGCCGGCATCGACCTGCCGGAGTCGGCGATCTGGACCTCGGCGCTGGCCACCGCCAAGTTCCTCAGCGAGCAGCGCCCTGACGGCACCGCGTACGTCATCGGCGAGGCCGGCATGACCACGGCTCTGCACAACGTTGGCTACATCATGACCAGTCGCGACCCCGAGTACGTCGTGCTCGGGGAGACCCGCACCTATTCGTTCGAGGCCATCACCAGGGCGATCCAGCTCATCGAGAAGGGGGCCCGGTTCATCGCCACCAACCCTGACGCCACCGGCCCGTCGCCCGGCGGTTCGCTACCGGCCACGGGCTCGGTTGCGGCCCTCATCACCAAGGCCACCGGGGTCGAACCGTACTTCGTCGGCAAGCCGAATCCGCTGATGATGCGCAGCGCCCTGAACCAGATCGAGGGCCACTCCGAGACCACCGTCATGATCGGCGACCGAATGGACACCGATGTGCTCTCGGGTCTCGAAGCCGGGCTCAGGACCTTCCTCGTGCTGACCGGCTCGACCGCACCGGGCGAGGTCGAGCGGTTCCCGTTCCGGCCGACCGAGGTGTTCGAGTCGATCGCGGACATCGTCCCGCTCATCCAGGGCTGAAGTTACCGTCAGGTAACGCTGGGCTGCGAGGCATTGTTATCCTTGTGACATCGCCGCCGGGCCATCGGCCCTGGGCGGAGAGCCCCGGAAGATCACTGTCCGGGGAGTCTTCCACGAGGGAGCGAACGTGAAGGTATTTCTCACGGGTGCGAGCGGGGTGATGGGCCGATCGTCCATCCAGGCGCTGCACTCCGCCGGCCACGACGTGGTCGGTCTTGCCCGAACGCGCGAGAGCGCCGCGCAGATCGCCGACGCGGGTGCCGAACCCTGCCTCGGCGACCTCTTCGACCGTGCGGCGATGAGCGCTGGCATGCGCAACTGTGACGCTGTCGCCAATCTCGCGACCCGGGTGCCGGTCGGCACCCGCGCGCTCCTGCCGGGATCGCTGAAGGCTATCGACGAGATTCGATTTCGCGGCTCCAGGGTCGTGGCGGAAGCGGCGCGCGACGCCGGGGTCGGTCGGATCATCCAGCAGAGCCTCAGCTTCATGTATGCAGACCAGGGCGACGACTGGATCGACGAGCGCAGCCCGATCGACGTGACTCGGGCGACCGAGCCCGTCATCGTGGCAGAGGACAACGCCGCGGCGATCAATAGCTGGGGTGGCACCGCGGTTTCGTTGCGATTCGGGCTGATCAGCGGCAACGATGCCAACAGTGCCTGGTTGTTCCGCCGGGCCGCGGCGAACCGCTCGATCGGTCTGGGGGAGGAGACGGGCTGGATGCACGTGATCCATCCCGAGGACGTCGGGACCGCGGTCGTGCACGCACTCATGGCGCCTGGTGGCGCCTACAACGTGGGTGCGGAGCCCGTGCGGCGACGCAACTACGTCAACTCGATGGCGCTGGCAGCGGGTCGGACGACCGGCCGCTTCCTGCCTGGCTGGACCGTGCGGCTCGGTGGCAAGAAGCTCGAGATCCTGACCCGCTCGCAACGGGTCAGCTCGCAGCTGTTCAGCGATCGCACGGGCTGGCAACCTCGTCACCCGCAGCTCACTCCGGACTGGTTTCATGGCCTCGTCCGGGCCTGACCCGGCCGAGCGCGAGCGCCGGCGCAAGGCCGCCGAGCTGCTCGGCGACCTGCTGCCCAGCACCACGACTGACGAGACGGACGAAGGCTGGAACGAGCCCGGCGGGACGTCGCGCGACGAGGAGTACCTGCGGGACGTCCCGCCCCACCACGGCTAGAGCGGGCTACAGACCAGGACGGCGCGCCAGCGCGTCGCGGATCTCGCGCAGCAGAGCGGTGTCCTCCGGAACAGCCTCTGGTTCGTCGACGCCGGGACCGGGCTTGCGCATGGCCTGCAGCTTCTGGACCGGCACGACGACCGCGAAGTAGATGACTGCCATCGTCACCGCGAACACGATCAACGCGTTGATCAGCCCACCGATGTCGACGAGAGTCTTGGAGCTGTCGGTGATCTGGAAACCGAACCCCTTCTCGCTTCCCCCGCCGACCGCGGCGACGAGCGGGTTGATGAAGTTGTCGCCGAATGCGGCGACGAGCGAGGTGAACGCGACGCCGATGGCGATGCCGACGGCGAGGTCGATGACGTTGCCGCGCATCAGGAAATCCTTGAAGCCCGTGATCATGGTGCTCCCTTTCAGATGGAAATGACCCCCCGACCCTAGCGATGGCGGGAAATCGCTCTAGGAGGTGAGCAGGCTGAATCTGGCGTCGATCGCAGCTGTTGCGAGGGCGAGGGCGATCGACTCGGTCGTGACGACTCCGATCGGGAGCACGTCACGCTCGTTCGCGGTCGTGGGCAGGGTCACGATCTCCACGTCGCGCGCCACCACCGTGGCCTTGCTCTCGCCGCTGGGGTCGACCGCGACGACGTCCACGCGGTCGCCGACGTGCAGCCCGGTCGGTCCCGCGGCACGGTCGACCCGGATCGTGGTGAGCACCGCGCCGGGTCCATGTCCCGACAGCGCGTCGTCCTGGAGGACGCGGTAGTCGGTCAGGGCCTCGCCGGCACGCATGGGCCCGGCAACGCGTCGGCCCACGGCCGCGCCGCGGCCGAGGGGATGGGACGGCAGGGCGGCGCGAGGGACAGTCGTGCTTCGAAGGTCCGATGCCGCCAGGATGTGACCGCTGCGCAGGTCGTGGCGCACGACCAGGACAGCCGCGCCGTCGGTGCTGGGTCGCACGGCAGCGAGGGCGGCCAGGACAGCCAGCCCGGTGAAGATCGCAGCCAGGCTGCGACGGTGCTCGAAGACGAGGCGGTTGATCCGGTCCATGCCCGGACTCTAGGAACTTGGCTGCTCCGGCGCAGCCCGCCGTCCACAGGGTTCAGGCAGCTGAGTCTTTGCCAGCCTTCTTGGCGGGCGCTGGCGCAGGAGTGCTGGCAGTGGACGCCGAGGTGTCCGAGGCAGCGGGCTTGGACGAGCTCGACGGGTTCGATGTGGATCGGCTGTCGTTGCGGTAGAAGCCCGAGCCCTTGAACACGACGCCCACGGCGTTGAAGACCTTGCGCAGGTCTCCCTGGCAGGTGGGGCAGACGGACAGCGCGTCGTCGGTGAAGCTCTGCTGGACTTCCAGCGCTTCTCCGCAGTCCTTGCACTGATACTGATACTTCGGCACGTCCGGCTCCCGCTCGATTGATGGTGCGCTCCAAGGGTACAGTTGCCGCACCGTGACCGATCCCGTCCCTCCCGGAGCCCAGCGATGACCGAATGGTTGCTCCTGGCCACGTCCTTCCTGCTGATGCTGGCGTGTGGTGTGTTCGTCGCCGCCGAATTCTCGTTCGTGACGGTCGACCGAGCAACCATCGAGCGTGACGCCGAGGCGGGTGATGCCAGCGCACAGGGCACGCTGCTGGCGCTGCGGTCGCTGTCGACGCAGCTGAGTGGCGCGCAGCTCGGCATCACCATGACGAACCTCGCGATCGGCTTCCTCGCCGAGCCCGCGATCGGCACGCTGCTGCGTGGGCCGCTGGAGTCAGTCGGGCTCGAGGGCGGAACGCTCAAGGGGGTGGCGTACGGCGTCGCCCTGGCGCTCAGCACCATTGTCACGATGCTGGTCGGCGAGCTCGTGCCGAAGAACTTCGCCCTGGCCCTGCCGCAACGCACCGCAGCGCTGACGCAGTGGCCCCAGCGGATGTTCACCAAGGCCATGGCATGGCCGATCCGAGCACTCAACGGCCTGGCCAATGCGATCTTGAGGTTGCTTGGTGTCGAGCCGCAGGAGGAGCTGCGCTCAGCGCGCTCACCGGTTGAGCTCCGGTCACTCGTGCTCCGTTCGGCCAAGCAGGGTGCGATCGACGACGAGACAGCGGACCTGGTGGCGCGCAGCATCGCGTTCGGTGACCGGACCGCGGCCGATGTGCGCACGCCGCGGGTCCGAGTCCGCTTCGTGGAGGGGCGTGACACGGCGCACGACGTGATCGAAGCCGCACGGCAGACCGGGCACTCCCGGTTCCCGATCATCGGCAAGAGCCCCGATGACGTGCTGGGCATCGTGCACGTCAAGCGTGCGGTTGCTGTCGAACCGGCCCGCCGGCGCTCCGTGCGGGTGTCCGACCTCGCCGATCCCGCGACGATCGTGCCCGACAGCATCGAGCTAGACCCGTTGCTGTCGCTGCTCCGCGAGCAGGGGATGCAGATGGCGGTCGTGGTTGACGAGTACGGCGGAACCGACGGGGTCGTCACCCTCGAGGACCTGGTCGAGGAGATCGTCGGCGACATCGCCGACGAGCATGATCGGCTGTCGTCCCGCAGCCGGCACCGCCACGACGGCACCTGGTCGCTGTCTGGCCTGCTGCGCCCCGACGAGGTCGAGGAGCAGACCGGAATAGCGCTGCCCCGTGGCGAGGACTACGAGACCATCGCCGGCCTGATCCACGAGAAGCTCGGCCGCATCGGCTCACGCGGCGACCTGGTGACGTTGTATCTGGACCGCACCCCGGAGGACGACGGCGATGATCCGGAGCCGCTCGCCGTGACACTCACGATCGAACGCATGGAGGGCCGCCGCATCGACCGAGTCTCGCTGACGGTCGACGACGACGGCGCGGTGGTGGCGGGATGAGCAATTTCTCCGCAGTGCTGCTGGCGATCGTGCTGCTCGCGCTGAACGCCCTGTTCGTGGCCGCCGAGTTCGCACTGATCTCCGCGCGGCGCACGCAGCTCGAACCGCGCATCCAGGCGGGATCCCGTCCTGCACGACTGGCGATGCGGGCGATCGAGAACATCACGCAGGTCATGGCGGCGGCGCAGCTCGGCATCACGATCTGTTCGCTGGGCCTCGGTGCTGTTGGTGAGCCCGCGATCGCGCACCTCCTGGAGCCGCTCTTCGAGTCGGTCGGGCTCCCAGAAAGCATGGTCCACCCGTTGTCGTTCCTCATCGCGATCACGGTCGTCGTGTTCGCGCACGTCGTGCTGGGCGAGATGGTGCCCAAGAACCTTGCCCTGGTCGGTCCCGACCGGGCGGCGCTGTTCCTCGGCCCGTTCATGCTCGGCGTGGTCCTGGTGCTCAAGCCGTTCGTGGTGGTCCTCAACGGCGCGGCCAACGTGATCATCCGACTGTTCCGGATCGTGCCCAGGGACGAGGTGGCCTCGACGTACAGCCACGACGAGGTGGCCGGGCTGGTCGAGGAGTCCCGTCGGGAGGGGCTGCTCGACGAAGACGAGTACGGATTGGTCTCCGGCGCCCTGGACTTCCACGAGGGCACGGTCGACGAGGTGTTGCTACCGCTCGTGGGCCTGGTCACGATCGCGCCGAACGCGACCCCCGCCGATGTCGAGCGCGCCTGCGCCGAAACCGGGTTTTCCCGTTTCCCGGTGCTCGACGCCACCGGAGAAATCGCGGGATACCTGCACATCAAGGACATCCTCGAGACCGACGAGGAGTCACGGCTCGAGCCGATCGCGGACAAGTGGCTTCGACCTCTTGCCACGGTCGTCGCAGGGTCGGGCCTCTACGAAGCGCTCCGCACGATGCAGGCGCGGGGTTCGCACATGGCGCGGGTCGCCGATCAGGCGGGCTCCGTCCTGGGCGTCATCATGCTGGAGGACGTGCTCGAAGAGCTGGTCGGCGAGATTCGCAGCGCAGAGAAGGCGTGATCGACAGCGAGGGGGACCACGTCGGGCTCCACCTCGGCGGCCAGATGATCTCGCGTCGCGTCCTGGCTAAGGGACCCTGAACAGGCCGCCGGGAGTCACCACCATCTGCACCCGCACGTCGTGTGGCTCGTGTGGCACCTCTGCCATCAGCTCGTGGCTGAACAGCAGAGCGCACGACACTGTGTGTGCGCCTGCCAGCGCGCGATCGTAGTAGCCAGCGCCACGCCCGAGGCGGTGACCTGCGTGGTCCACGGCCAGCGCAGGGACGATCACGACGTCGCAGGACCCGAGCGCGTCGGTGCCGAGGCGTTCACCGCCGGGCTCGGGGATGCCGAGCTCGGTCGTGGTGGTCGGAGCCTTCGGATCGAATGAGACCCAGTCCAAGGTGTGGTCGGGCAGGCTCAACGGAACGAGAACGTCGACTCCGCGGTCGTGCAGTGCCGCGATCAGTGGACCGGTACCGGGCTCGGACTGCATCGAGAGATAACAGGCCACCCGCCGAGCGCGTGCCACGATCGGCGTCGCAAGCACGTGCAGAGCGATCGCGTCGGCGGCTTCGGCCCGCTCCGCGGCGCTCATCGCTCGGCGGCGGGTCAGCAGGTCGTCGCGTGCCTGTGCCTTCGCCACGGTCTGACGCTAACGTATGTCCGATGTCCGGACTGGAAGATGCGCAGCGGCGAATGGCCGATGCAGACGTGCCACAGCGCGCGATCGACGTGTTCTCCTCGTTCTATGCCCAGCTTCAAGAGGGCGGGAGTGGGCTGATCCGCGAAGCGGACGTGGATCCACTCGAGCACATCGATCATGCAGGTTCCCTGCGCCTGAGCGAGGCGGAGTGTCGTGCGGCGGCCGGCGCCACGGCCGTGATCAAGCTCAACGGGGGACTCGGCACCTCGATGGGCCTGGACCGGGCCAAGACATTGCTGCCGGTGCGCCCCGATCTCACCTTCCTCGATGTCATCGTCGGCCAGGTGCTGCACGTGCGCGAGTCCCTCGACGTGCCGCTGCCGCTGCTGTTCATGAACAGTTTTCGCACCCGCGACGACACGCTGTCGGCTCTCGCGCGCTATGACCTCGCCGTCGACGGGCTGCCCATCGACTTCCTGCAGAATCGTGAACCCAAGCTGCGGGCCGACGACCTCTCGCCGGTCGACTGGCCCGCCGACCCCTCGCTGGAGTGGTGCCCGCCGGGCCATGGCGATCTCTACACGGCGCTCGAGGTGTCGGGCATCCTGGGCGCACTGATCGACGCCGGCTTCCGCTACGCGACCGTCTCGAACGCCGACAACCTGGGTGCCGCGCCGGATCCGGCAATGATGGGCTGGTTCGCCGCCTCGGGCGCGCCCTACGCCGCAGAGGTCTGCCGACGTACGCCTGCGGACGTCAAGGGCGGCCACATCGTGGTGCGCAGGAGTGATGGACGGCTGGTGCTGCGCGAGACAGCGCAGACCGCGACGGAGGATTCCGACGCAGCTGCCGACGCGCAGCGACACCGTTACTTCCACACCAACAACCTGTGGTTCGATCTGGAGGTTGTGAAGCAGACACTCCAGGCCCGAAACGGCATCCTTGGACTGCCACTGATCCGCAACGACAAGACCGTCGATCCAACGGATCCGAACTCGACCGCGGTCGTGCAGAT
>NZ_JBAVDI010000121.1:0-21774 GCF_049587115.1 Aeromicrobium sp. | reverse complement strand
GCTTGATCAGGGCGGCCCCTGCGGCCAGGACTCCGGCACCCAGCGCGAGCAGCCAGCCGCGTCGCCCGGGTCGCACGATCGCCTGCACCGTCAAGGCCAGACCCCACGCGACACAGGGTGCGGCCAGCATCTCGCCGTTCGTGCGGGCGATTCCCAGCCAGCCCGCCGAGGCAAACAGGGCTGCGGCCCCCGCCGCCCACCCTGCAGCACGCGCCCCGCCTGCCAGTGACGCTGCCCGAGCCACGCCGAGCACCATCGCGACCCCCGAGAGCAGGCCGATGATCCGGAGCGTCCTGAGGTCGCCGACGAGCTGCATGATCCAGATCAGCAGGGGTGGCCGGTCGACCCAGTACGGGCCGTACAGCGAGGTGCTGTCGTCCCAGTGCGTGCCGACGATCAGATATCCGGCCTCGTCCCGACCGGCGGGCACGTGCAGGTAGAGGAGCCTGACTCCGACCATGATGATCAGTGCGCCGAGGAGAACGACTCCCAGAGGCGTCGGGGTGGGCCTGGGTGCAGTGTCGCGGGGAAATCGGGGGGTCCAACGCCCCAGTCGACGCGGACTGTGCGGATCCGTGCTCATCGCGATCAGGGTCCGGTCGCGCCGCTGGCCTGCTTGTTCGCCCAGTGCGCGTCCCGGATCGCGATGACGTCGGTGCAGGCCTGCACGAAGCGCGTCGTGGCCGCTCCGGGTGTGGGATCACCGAGATAGTGCTCGACGAGGTCAGCTCGGGCATGGCGCGTCGGGTCGTCGCTGAGCTGCTCGCCGACGATCGCCGCGAAGTCCGCGTCGCGGTCCAGCAGCGGGACGGTGGTCATGAGCCGGCTCGGCGGGTAGGCGACCTGCGGCCGAGTGACCAGCAGCGGCTTGCCGGTCGGCAACCAGGTCAGAGACACCGCAGAGATGTCGGTGACGAGCAGGTCTGCGTCGGCACATGAGCGCTCGAGCGGCACGTCGATGTCCACCCGGTCGGCCAGATCGCGGACGGCGGCGTCGGCAGCGGCGTACGACGGCCGGATGACACCGTTCAGGGGGTGCGGCCGATAGATGACACGGTAGGAGCCTGTGAGGGCGCGAACGAGAGCCGCGCCGTGCGTCTCCAGCGAGCCGTACGACACCGACGGCTGCGAAGCCTCCCACGTCGGGGCGTACAGCACGGTCCGGCGCCCGTCGTGTGACGGCACACCTTCGAGGTGAACGGCCCCGTCGAGCTGCGGCTGACCGATCAGGATGCTGCGGGCATCGGCGTCGTAGAGCATGACCGACGCCCCGGTACGCTCGAGCGCGGCCCGTCCGGCCAGGAAGCACCAGTCGTACGCCTTGACCTGGTTGGAGACCGAGACGCCCTTGTCGCTGTCGCCGTGGCCCAGGTACACGTGCACCAGCGAGGTGAAGCGCAGGCACTCGAAGTTGATCGGATCGTGGTTGATGTAGAGCGCGAGCTTGACGTCCGACAACGCGAGGATTCCGTCGAGCTGGCCGTACCGGGCGAGCGTGACGCAGTCCAGCCCGGTCTCCCGGCGCACGATCGCGGCGGTCCGGGAGTCCTTGAACACGCAGACCACCGGGTGCGTCGAGTCGAGCGTCTTCAGCGCGTGATACCACGGCCGGATCTGGTAGAGACTGTCCTGCGCGGTCGGGAAGTACACCAGGACCTGCTGCGAGAACGCGCTGTCGAGTCGGGACTCATCGGTCAGCTTGTCGGGCAGACCGACCGGCAGGAACCGCGAGCGTCGCAACCGGCCGATCGCCCACAACTGCAGGCGACGGACCAGCCCGACCCTGGGCTCAGAGGCCATGGTCGTCGATCGCGGCGCCAGCGGTGAAGTGCGGCGCAAGCTTGTTGTCGTACATGCTGAGCGCCGAACCGATCGCCATGTGCATGTCGAGGTACTTGTACGTCCCGAGTCGACCGCCGAAGAGCACGTCGGTCTCGCCCTTGGCCAGCTCGCGGTAGGCGAGCAGACGCTCGCGGTCCTGTGAGGTGTTGATCGGGTAGTACGGCTCGTCGGTCGACTCGGCGGCCCGGCTGTACTCACGCATGATGACGGTCTTGTCGGCGGGATAGTCGCGCTCGGGATGAAAGTGCCGGAACTCGTGGATCCGGGTGTGGTCGATGTCGGTGTCGGCGTAGTTCATGACCGGCGTGCCCTGGAAGTCGCCGATCGGCAGGACCTCGGTCTCGAAGTCGAGGGTCCGCCACGACAGGTCACCGTGGGCGAAGTCGAAGTAGCGGTCGACCGGGCCGGTGTAGACGATCGGCACCTGTCCCACGGTCGAGGCCTTGTTGAACGGCTGCTTGTCGTCGAAGAAGTCCGCCTCCAACGTCACCGTAATGTTGGGGTGATCGGCCATCCGCTCCAGCCACGCGGTGTAGCCGTCGATCGGCAGGCCCTCGTAGGTGTCGGAGAAATAGCGGTTGTCGTACGTGTAGCGAACCGGGAGCCGGGAGATGATCTCGGCGCTCAGCTCACGCGGATCGGTCTGCCACTGCTTGGCGGTGTAGCCCTTGATGAAGGCCTCGTAGAGGGGCTGGCCGATCAGCGAGATGGCTTTTTCCTCGAAGTTGGCCGGATCGCCGGTCAGCATTGACGCCTGCTCGACCACCCAGGCTCGGGCCTGGTCGGGGGAGTAGGCGGCGCGTTGGTACTGGTTGATCGTGCCGAGGTTGATCGGCATCGGGAAGACCTCGTCGCGATACGTCGTGTAGACGCGGTGCTGGTAGCCGGTGAACTCGGTGAACCGGTTGGCGTACTCCCACACCCTCTGGTTGGAGGTGTGGAACAGGTGCGCACCGTAGCGATGCACCTCGATCCCGGTCTCGGGCTCTATCTCGCTGTAGGCGTTGCCACCGATGTGGGGCCGCCGGTCGATGACCTGCACGCGGAGCCCCAGCTCCCGTGCGCAGCGGTCCGCGATCGTGAGCCCGAAGAATCCCGAGCCGACGACCAGGAGATCAGCGTTCATGGGTCAATCGTGCCGGTACATCGGCCGGATCCATGGGACGCCACGTCTTGTCGCGCCACAGCGCACGGTTCGCGCGGAACCCGCGGGCCAGGTCGCCGAGGCCCTTGAGCGTGTGTTGGACGACCACGAGCCGGAAGATTTCCTTGGCGAGTGTCAGGGCCGTGCCGAGCCCGAAGCCGATCCGATTGAGCTTGCCGTACTCGGCGAAGTACTTGCCGACGTATGCGCGGTTGCGGATCACGTGGAAGCGGAAGAGCGGGCTGCCGTCGTTGAGGTGTCGGATGCCGAGGTTGACCTGCTTCTGCTCGCGCTTGCGCTTCAGCACGAACGCGTCGACGTAGACGACCTGGGTGTGCTGGGCCGCGAGCCAGGCATACGCCGCGTCGTCCCACGAGATGAAGAAGCGGGGGTCGGGGAGTCCGATCTTGCGGACCACGTCGGCACTGATGAGCATGCCTTCGAAGGTGCCGGAGTTGGTCACGGCGTAGCCCTCGCGACCGAACTGCTTGCCGCTGTAGGGCAGCGGGACCCCGAGGAAGCCGTTGAACTTCGCCTGCCAGTAGAAGGGCGTGCCATCGAAGTCGTAGCGCCGGCCGTGGATGACCTCGAACCGCTCCATCCACGGAGCGAACTGCTCCAACGCGTCGGGAAGGATCTCGACGTCGTCGTCCATCAGCCACACCCAGTCGGCGCCGAGCTCGAGGGCAACCTTGGTGCCTTCACTGAATCCACCTGAGCCGCCGGTGTTGGTGTCGAGCCGGTGGTTTATCAGCACACCGGGTTCGAAGCTCTTCATCGACTCCTCGATGACGGCTTGAGTGTCGTCGGTGCTGGCATTGTCGACCACGACGATCCTGAACGGCGGTGTGTCCATCGCTGCGGCGCTGGTCAGCAGCTCTTTGAGGAACGTCGATCGATTGAACGTCACGATCGCGATGGCGATCTTTCCGGGAGCCGTTTTCACCCGATCCACCCTACCGTGCTGTGGTCGGCACTCAGACGGATGCGCGACGAGCTTCCCCCCGACGGGCCAGGGGCCGACGGCTGGAGCAGCTGGATGCGCTGGAGGTCGACCAGCTGGATCGCCGGGGGCCTAGAGGGCCTCGGCCTCGACGTCACTGGGCTCGATCGCGTATGACGTGCCACGGTAGTCGGCGCGGTCCGACTCCGAGCGTTCGATGAAGGCGTTGATCGCGGCTCGGAAGGACTCCAGGGTTCGCTGCTCCTGAGGACCGAGCAGATAGGTTGCCAGCTCGGCGCGGGCCGGCGCGCGCAGGTCGGGAGCCTGCAGCGTCACGACGTTGATGAAGTCCGAGATGCCTCGGCCGTCCCGCCCGATCGTGATGCCAGCCCCGGTCGACGGGTACTCCGCGCGGAACGTCGCGTCGTCGGAGCTGGTGTGATTGAACACCGCATACGGTTTCTCGCTGGCCAGGAAGTCGCTGACAACGCTCGAGACGTCGGTGATCAAGGCGCTGGCGTGGTTGAACCACTCGTTGATCGAGCCGTCCTTGACGACCCGGTGGTCGATCCCCGTGCTCGCGGCCGCACCGTCCAGCAGGCCCGCAATGTGCACCATGACGGCTCGGTACTTGGCGTCGCGCTGGCCTGTGAAGGGATGCGCCTTGAACACGACCCGGACCGGCGGATCGGCGGCGAGCAGCTTCTTGATGATCGTGACACCGACCGCCGAGACCGAGGAGTACTCCTGGCCGAGGTTGACGCCCTCCCAGGTCGGCGCATAGAGGACGGTCGGGACGGGCACCTCGCCCAGCAGTGGCCCGCGGGAGATCCCGTGCACCTGCGGTCGCCCGACGAAGCGGTACTGCTCCTCGTGCACCCCGAGCCGTGAGCGCCGGTAGCGGTCGGCGCCGGCCTCCCCAGCAACCCAGAGCTCGTCGTAGGCGCGAGAGAAAGGATTGTTGGACGCGCTCTTGTCGCTGTCTCCGTGGCCGATGAACGCGCTCATCACCGTCGGGAGGCGCAACAGGTGGATGTTGTTGCCGGTGTTCGAGGGGTAGAGCGCAATCCGCGCAGACGAGAAGTCCAGCATGAGGAGCTCGCCAGGGTCACGCAGCTCGAGCATCGGTATCGACGTCGACGACATCTTGCGGGCCAGCTGGTGGTCGCGCAGCACGATGAAGACCCGGCGGTCCAGTGCCTCGAGGCTCTCCAACCAGGTGTTGATTTGGTAGGACGCGGTGGCTGGTCCACTGAGGTGGACGATGACCTCTGGTTGGTACTCGTCCAAAAACTCCTGCACCTGACGCAGCGGCCCGGTGAATCCAGTGGCTCGTTTGGCTTGACGCATGGCCCAGGATGCCCGGGCGTCAAGCGCGGTGACAACGGCCAGCACCGCAATCGAGATGATGCCCAGTAGTCCGACGACGAACCATGGTGCCCCGAGCAGGGCGGGTGCCAGGACGAGCAGCTGTGTGACCACGAGCTCGCCGACCCGGCGCGGCGGCGCGTCCTGGATGCTCGGGCCGCCGGGGATGTTGCGGGTCTCCATCGGCTTGAGTGGGCCGACTCGTCGGTACTCCCGGTGCAGGGCACGGCCGCACAGCGCCAGCGCGTACAGGATGACCACGGCCGTGAAGACGCGCCAGGCGCCGATGCTGTCGATCCTGCTGCCTGCGACCAGTCCGATGACGGCACGCAGGGCGAAACGCATCGGCGCGCCCAGTGAAGCCTGGTCCAGCAGCACCGAAGCGCTGGAGGCGCGGCGCTCGAACACGAGCTCACCGCACACCGACACCAGGAGAAAGACCAGGGCGCCGATCTCGAGGCCGGCGACGGCACAGATCAGCGCGATGAACAGGGATCCGACTGCGAGCACGAAGCCCCGGAGCTCCTCGGTCCGGCCCAATCGGGAGAAGGCGGCCTGAGCAGCTCGTACGGGCAAGACCATGTGCAGGAAATTATCACGGACGGTTGGCTGTCGCCCTGAGGTAACGTCGTGGCGTGCCCCGCCTCCTGAGGCCGCAGATCCCTGCGTCGATCGCGCATCCCGTGCGTCTGCTTCCCCTCACGTTCCTCGCGCTGATACTGGTCGGCGCAGCGGCGCTGCTGTTGCCGTTCGCACGCAGCGGATCCGGATCATTCGAGTTCATGCCGGCTCTGTTCAGCTCGGCATCGGCCGTCACGGTCACGGGCCTCACGACGGTCGACACCGCGACGTACTGGTCACCGGCCGGTCAGGGCATCATCCTTGTGCTGGTTGAGCTGGGTGGGCTCGGGATCATCGCGCTCGCGACGGTGCTCGGGCTGTTCATCGGAGGTCGGCTGGGCCTACGCACCAGAATGGTCGCGCAGGCCGAGATGCATGTGGTGAGCCTGGGCGAGGTACGTCCGCTGTTTCGCCGAGTTGCGGTCACGATGATCTTCTTCCAGTCCGTCACTGCGCTGTTCCTGACCCTGCGCTACCGGGAGCGCTACTTCGACGATCTTCCGACGGCCCTGTGGCACGGGGTGTTCGACGCGGTCATGGCGTTCAACAACGCAGGCTTCTCGCTGAACAGCGACAGCATCGGTCGATACGCGGGAGACGGGCTGATCATCCTCCCGATCTCGATCGCCGTGTTCATCGGCGCGATCGGGTTCCCGGTGATGGCCGAGCTGTTCCAGGAGTGGCGGACCCCATCCCGGTGGACGATCCACACCCGGCTGACCATGTGGGGCTCGGTGCTGCTGCTCGTCGTCGGTGCCCTGGCCTTCCTGGCCCTGGAGTGGGGCAATCCCGACACCTTGGGAGGAATGTCGGTCGGCGCAAAGATCGTCAGCGGCATCGAGGGCGGGATCATGCCGCGGTCCGGTGGTCTGAACAGCTTCGACTGGGGATCGGTCACGCCGGAGACTCTCAACATCGGTGTGGTGATGATGTTCATCGGAGGCGGCAGCGCGAGCACCGCCGGCGGCATCAAGATCACCACGTTCCTCCTGCTGGCCTACGTGATCCTCGCCGAGCTGCGCGGAGACCCCGACGTGTCGATCGGCGCCCGCTCGATCAGCTCGGCCGTGATCCGCTCGGCACTGACGATCGCCCTGCTTGCGGTGATGCTGGTGTCGACCACGACTCTGAGCCTCATGCTGATGACGGACGTCACCTTCGAGGACGCGCTGTTCGAGTGCACTTCGGCGTTCGGCACGGTCGGCCTGAGCACAGGAGTGACCCCGAACCTGCCTGCAAAGGCCCAAACCATGCTGATCGGCTTGATGTTCCTCGGCAGAGTGGGCACGATTACGGCTGCGTCCGCGTTCGTCCTCCGACGACGCGTCCCCAGGTACCACCTTCCCGAGGAGCAACCGATCATTGGCTAAAGGCGACGATTCACCCACAGCCCCCGTCCTGGTCATCGGACTGGGGCGCTTCGGCTCGTCGGTCGCGAAGTCGTTGGTCCGGCTCGGACACGACGTCCTGGCCGTTGACGAGCGCGCCGACGTCGTGCAGAAGTTCGCGGGGGACTTCACTCACGTGGTGGCCGCGGACACGACCGACACCGAAGCGCTGCGCCAGATCGGCGCGGAGCAGTTCCGGCGCGCCGTCGTCGGCATCGGCACGGACATCGAGGCAAGCGTCCTCACGGTGCTCGGCCTCTCGGACCTCGGCGTCAACGAGATCTGGGCCAAGGCCATCAGCGGCAAGCACGCCGCCATCCTCGAACGAGTCGGCGCCACCCACGTCGTCCGTCCCGAGTCGGACATGGGCAAGCGCGTCGCCCACCTGGTCACCGGGACGATGACCGACTTCATCGAATTCGACGACGGCTTCGCGATCGCCCGCACCCGCACGCCGCAGGTCGCCTGTGCCAAGTCGCTCGAGCAGTCGGCGCTCCGGTCGCGCTACGGCGTGACGATCGTCGGGGTCAAGACCCGCGGTACGGATTTCACCTACGCCCGACCGGAGACGGTGATCTCCCAGAGCGACGAGCTGATCGTGTCGGGTCCCACCCGCAAGGTGGAGGCCTTCTGCGCTCTTCCGTGACAGCCGGGAAGGTCCGGTCGTCACGACGCCGAGAGCGCGGCCACGGTTCGCGAGGCATGGGCCGACTCATCGCATGCGGCAGTCTGGCGCCGGCGGTAGGGTGCGCTCAGGAAGTCGCGCGAAGGCGGTTTCCACCGGGAATGGGGCTGATTCCGTGATCCACACCGCCAACAACACCTTCCGGCTCGACGCCGACTTCTTCGACTACTCGATCATCGCGATCTACTTCGTCGTGGTCCTGGGGATCGGTGTGCTCGCCCGGCGCCAGATCTCCACCAGCCTCGACTTCTTCCTGTCCGGACGATCGTTGCCAGCCTGGGTCACCGGACTGGCGTTCATCTCGGCCAACCTCGGCGCGGTCGAGATCATGGGCATGTCTGCCAACGGTGCGCAGTTCGGCATCGCCACCGTCCACTACTTCTGGATCGGTGCGGTACCGGCCATGTTGTTCCTCGGCATCGTGATGATGCCGTTCTACTACGGCTCCGGTGTGCGGAGCGTGCCGGAGTTCATGCGGCGCCGGTTCGGCACCGGGGCCCACCTGGTCAACGCAATCAGCTTCGCCGTGGCCCAGCTGCTGATCGCCGGCATCAACCTCTACCTGCTCGCCACCATCGTCAACCGGCTGCTCGGCTGGCCGATCTGGGTCTCGCTGGTCGCCGCGGCCGCGATCGTCCTGTCGTACACCGCGCTCGGCGGGCTGTCGGCGGCGATCTACAACGAGGTGCTGCAGTTCTTCGTCATCGTCGCCGCGCTCCTGCCCCTCACGATCATCGCGCTGCACAAGGTGGGCGGCTGGAGCGGCATCCAGGACCGGGTCAAGCCGGACCAGGCCCAGCTGTCTTCGTGGCCGGGCACCGAGCTGACCGGGATCGACAATCCTGTGCTGTCGGTCATCGGAATCGTGTTCGGACTCGGCTTCGTGCTGTCGTTCGGCTACTGGACGACCAACTTCGTCGAGGTGCAGCGGGCGATGGCGTCCGATTCGATCTCGGCGGCCAAGCGTGCGCCCATCATCGGCGCCTTTCCCAAGATGTTCATCCCGTTCATCGTGATCATCCCCGGTATCATCGCCGCGATCATCGTGCCCGAGATGGTCGATCTGAAGAGCGGGAACGGCGCGGGCGACGTCAAGTACAACGACGCGATCCTGCTGCTGATGCGGGACCTGCTGCCCAACGGCATGCTCGGCGTCGCGATCGCGGGTCTGCTCGCCTCGTTCATGGCCGGCATGGCGGCCAACATCTCGGCATTCAACACGGTGTTCTCCTATGACCTGTGGCAGCAGTACGTGGTCAAGGAGCGGGAGGACGGCTACTACACCCAGGTCGGCCGGGTGGCCACGGTCGCGGCGACCGTCATCGCGATCGGAACGGCGGGCATCGCGTCCAACTACTCCAACCTGATGAACTACCTGCAGACGTTGTTCGGCTTCTTCAACGCGCCGCTGTTCGCGACGTTCATCCTCGGTATGTTCTGGAAGCGGATGACCGCCAAGGCCGGCTGGATCGGTCTCGTCTCGGGCACCGCCGCGGCCGTCACGGTGGCCTTCCTCAGCGAGGACGCGTTCGGCTCGGCAAGCCTCGGCGTGCTGGCCCTCAAGGGTCAGGGCGCGAGCTTCGCAGCCGCCGGGGCGGCGTTCGTCGTCGACATCGCGGTCAGCATCGTGGTGACCTGGATGACCAAGTCGCGCGACGAGAAGGATCTCGAGGGGCTGGTCTACTCCCTGACCCCGAAGGAGTCGCTGGTCGATCCGGACGAGGTGCACCTGCCGTGGTGGCAGTCGCCGCCCAAGCTTGCCGGCATCGTCCTGGTGATCGTCATCATCCTCAACCTGCTCTTCCGATAGGAGACGGACATGGCTTCCGAAGACGACAAGAAGACGGTGGGTCTGTTCGACATCCGGTTCATGATCGGTGGGCTGATCGGGATCTACGGAGTGATCCTCACCCTGCTGGGCGTGTTCAACGCGACCACGGCGGAGCTCGACAAGGGCGACGGTCTCAACATCAACCTGTGGGCGGGGCTCGGGATGCTCGCCGTGGGGATCTCGTTCGGCGCCTGGGCTCGGCTGAAGCCGCTGGTCGTGCCGGACGACGTCCAAGAGGCCGAGGACAAATCGGGTTCCTGAGCGTGCCGAAGGGGTGTGTTCCTGCAGAGGCGCGTTTTCATCGGGTCACCCCGGACGGGCGTATGGTGCACGTGCTGACTGGTCACCGGTAACATTCGGGCGGTGAACACGCCTGACCCCACCCCTGCGCCCTACCGCTACACCAGCGCGCTCGCGGGTGACATCGAGCAGCGCTGGCAGGATCGCTGGGATGCCGAGGGGTCTTTTGAGGCGTCCAACCCTGCTGGCGACCTGGCGGGCGATGTCACGGGCGACAAATTCTTCATCATGGACATGTTTCCCTACCCGTCGGGCGCCGGACTGCACGTCGGCCACCCGTTGGGATACATCGCGACCGATGTCGTCGGCCGCTACCACCGGATGCGCGGAGACAACGTCCTGCACGCCCTGGGATATGACGCCTTCGGCCTGCCGGCCGAGATCCACGCTGTCCAGACCGGCGAGCACCCCCGTACCAACACCGAGTCCAACATCGCCAACATGCGCAGGCAGCTCCGCCGTCTCGGACTGGCGCACGACCGCCGGCGCAGCTTCGCGACGATCGATCCGGAGTTCGTGCGGTGGACCCAGTGGATCTTCACCCAGATCTTCGATGCCTGGTACGACGAGGACCAGGGTCGCGCACGCCCGATCAGTGAGTTGGTGGCGGAGTATCGGTCGGGAGCCCGCCTGGCACCCGACGGCGCCGCGTGGGCCGAGCTGGGCCCGATCGAACGCAGGATCCTGATCGACTCGGTCAGGCTGGCGTATGTCGACGAGTCGCCAGTCAACTGGTGTCCGGGGCTCGGGACGGTGCTGGCCAACGAGGAGGTCACGGCGGACGGCCGCAGCGAGCGGGGAAACTTCCCGGTCTTCCCGCGCAACCTGCGGCAGTGGAAGATGCGCATCACGGCGTACTCGGACCGGCTGATCGACGACCTCGAGCGGGTTGACTGGCCCGAGTCGGTCAAGAACATGCAACGCAACTGGATCGGTCGATCCCACGGTGCGCGGGTCAGGTTCCCGGTTGAAGGCGTCGCAGCTCCAATCGACGTCTTCACCACGCGTCCCGACACCTTGTTCGGCGCAACGTACGCCGTGCTGGCGCCTGAGCATGCCCTGGTCGATCAGCTCACGACCGAGTCCTGGCCCGAGGGCACCCCTCGGCAGTGGACCAACGGTGCCGAGACTCCTGCGGAGGCTGTCACGGCCTACCGGGCGATGGCCGCGGCCAAGACCGATCTGGAGCGGCAGACCGGCACCGACGGCCCGGACAAGGACAAGACCGGCGTCTTCACCGGCTCCTTCGCGATCAACCCCGCCAACGGTGAACAGATTCCGGTGTTCATCGCGGACTACGTGCTGACCGGCTACGGGACCGGCGCGATCATGGCGGTGCCGTCCGGCGACCAGCGCGACTTCGAGTTCGCCGAGTCGTACGGCCTCCCGATCGTCCGCACGGTCGAGCAGCCCGAGGGGCACGAGGGCGCCTACAGCGGTGACGGTCCGGCGATCAACTCCGCCAACGACGATGTCGATCTCAACGGCCTGGGAGTCGCTGACGCCAAGGCCGCGATCATCACCTGGTTGCAGGAGCACGGAGCCGGAGAGGGCACCACGACCTACCGGCTGCGGGACTGGCTGTTCAGTCGTCAGCGCTACTGGGGCGAGCCGTTCCCGATCGTGTACGACGACCTCGACCAGCCGCACGCGCTGCCGGACTCGATGCTGCCGGTCGAGCTGCCCGAGGTGCCGGACTACTCGCCCAGGACCTACGAACCCGACGACGCGAACAGCGAGCCCGAGCCGCCACTGGCTCGGGTGCCGGAGTGGGTCAATGTCGTGCTGGACCTCGGTGACGGGCCCAAGAGGTACCGCCGGGAGACCAACACGATGCCCAACTGGGCCGGCTCCTCGTGGTACGAGCTCCGCTACGCCGACCCGCACAACTCCGAACGACTGGTTGATCCGGAGAACGAGCGCTACTGGCTCGGTCCGCGAGACCCGGCTGATGTGGGCGGGGTCGACCTGTACGTGGGTGGGGTCGAGCATGCCGTGCTGCACCTGCTGTATGCGCGCTTCTGGCACAAGGTGCTGTTCGATCTGGGTCACGTGTCCAGCGAGGAGCCGTTCCGCAAGCTGTTCAACCAGGGCTACATCCAGGCATTCGCGTTCAAGGACGACCGCGATGTCTACGTCCCGGCCGACGAGATCGAGGAGCGCGACGACGCCTTCTGGTTCGAGGGCAAGCAGGTCACCCGGGAGTACGGGAAGATGGGCAAGAGCCTCAAGAATGTCGTGACTCCGGACGACATGTACGACGCCTACGGTGCCGACACGTTCCGCGTCTACGAGATGTCGATGGGCCCGCTGGACGTGTCACGGCCGTGGGAGACCCGCGCGGTGGTGGGGGCACAACGCTTCCTGCAGCGGGTCTGGCGACTGCTGGTCGACGAGGACACCGGTGAGCTGCTGGTCGATGATGTCGAGCTCGACGCTGCGACGCTGCACGTCCTCAACGTCACGATCGATGGTGTCCGTGGCGACATGGAGAACATGCGGTTCAACACGGCCGTCGCCAAGCTCATCGAGCTGACGAACCACCTGACCAAGGTCGGCGCCCGGGGACGCTCCGCGGTCGAGCCGCTCGTGCTGATGCTGGCGCCGCTGGCCCCACATCTCGCCGAGGAGCTCTGGTCCCGACTCGGGCATCGGGACTCGTTGACCCACGAACCGTTCCCGGTGGCCGATCCGGCCCATCTCGCGGCAGCCTCGGTGACCTGTGTCGTGCAGGTTCTGGGCAAGGTGCGCGGCAAGATCGAGGTCAGCCCGGACATCTCCGAGGACGAGCTCACCGCACTGGCTCTCGCCGAGCCCAATGTCGTCCGGTCGATCGACGGTCGCGAAGTGCGCAAGGTCATCGTCCGGGCGCCGAAGCTCGTCAGCATCGTGGTGTGACGGGCCGCTCGGTCGTGGCCGGGTCGGCGCGATCGGGTCAGCGCTCCGGATAGTCTTCCTCCATGACCGTAGCCATCGTCACGGACTCGACGTCGTCGTTGGATCCTCAGGATGCCGAGCGCGAAGGCATCACGGTGGTGCCCCTGAAGGTCGTCATCGGCGCAGACGTCTACACCGAGGGTGTCGACGTCACGGCGGACATGATCTCGGACGCAATGGCTGCGATCATCCCGGTCAGCACCTCGCGGCCCACTCCGGACGACTTCCTGGCGGCCTACGAGCGGCTGGCGGCCGGGGGTGCCGAGGCGATCGTGTCGGTCCACCTGAGCTCCAAGATGTCGGGCACCCTGGATTCGGCGATCCTGGCGTCCAAGCAGGCGTCGGTGCCGGTGACCTGCATCGACTCGGGTCAGGTCGGGGTGGCAACAGGCTTCGCAGCCGGCCGGGCTGCGCGGGCTAGCGCCGCCGGCGGGGACGCTGCCGCTGCCGCCGATGCAGCCCGGCGGGCGGGGAACTCCTCGACCGTGTTGTTGTACGTCGACACCTTGGAGTATCTCAAGCGCGGCGGCCGGGTCGGCACCGCCGCCGCTCTGGTCGGCTCGGCGCTGGCGGTCAAACCGATCCTCACGATCAGCGCTGGACTGGTCGTACCGCTCGAGCGCGTGCGCACCCAGACCAAGGCCCTGGCCCGGTTGGAGGCGCTCGCGGTCAACCGGGCCCAGGCCTGCACCGACGGCTTCGACATCGGGGTGCAGCATCTCTCCAGCCCGACCGTCGCCGCGGCGGTCGCCGAGCGGCTCGCTGCTGCTCTTGGTCTGCCGACGATCGGGGTCGACGAGGTCGGCGCCTCGATCGGCGCCCACGTGGGCCCGGGCATGATCTCGGTGACGGTCACCCCGCACTGCTGACACTCCGGCCGCGGCTTTTCCACCGCGGTCGACGTCGGTGAAGCGGTCCACACCCCCCGCTGCCGCGTTCCGCGACGGCGGGATGTCCTGCCTAGGTTCGACAGGTGAGATCCAGGCGCCCCCACCAGCCCGACGAGACCCGTGCGGAGATCGCTCGTCGCCGCCTAGCGCAGCTCATGGCGTCATTCGACGCCGAGCTTCCGCCGGCTGACGATTCGGAGCCGGCGCGAGCACGCGCACGGGTTGAGCTGCCCCACGTCCGGGTCCTTGCCACGTTTGCCGTCGCGGCTTCCGTGCTCCTGATGTGGTGGCTGCTGTCCGGGCGACCGGAGACGAGCGCGCCGGTCGCCCCGCTGTCGATGGAGAAGTCCACCGCAGCGAGCAGTCCGCCCACCTCCGGGCCGGCGAGTGGCCAGCTGATCATCGACGTCGTCGGGAAGGTCCGCAAGCCCGGCATCGTGACGGTGCCGACCGGGTCACGGGTGTACCAGGCGATCGAGGCCGCGGGTGGTCTGAAGGGTCGGGTCGACACCGACGCCCTCAACATGGCGCGGGTGCTGGGCGACGGTGAACAGATCCTCGTCGGCATCGAGCCGGTCGCCGTCCCGGGAGCAGCAGGCGGGGGACACGTCGCCACGATCAACCTCAACACCGCGACGGCCGATCAGCTCGAGACCCTGCCGGGAGTCGGACCGGTCACCGCGCAGGCGATCCTCGCGTGGAGGAAGGACAACGGCCGGTTCGGGTCGGTCGAGGACCTGTTGGACGTCAAGGGCATCGGTGACGCGACACTTGCCGAGCTGCACGACCGCGTCTCGGTGTGAGGCACGACCTGCGGATGGTCCCTCCGGCCGTCGTCGCCTGGGCAGCTGCGGCATGGCTCGTCACGTCGAGCTCGGGCCCGGCGCTCGGTATCGGCCTGGGAGGGGTTGCGGCTGCAGGGATTCTGCTTCAGTGGCGGCCTCCTGCTGCCTTGCCGTTGACCCTCATCGCGGTGTGCCTCGCCGCCGTCGCGACCTCCTGCGCGTGGCGACTCGTGACAGTCGAGCACTCGCCATTGACCCGGCTGGCCGACGAACGCAGCCGCGTGACGCTGGACCTGCAGATCCGCCGCGATGCCCGGACGTTCATCCACCACGGCAAGTCGTCGGCCGTCGTCGAGGTCGTGGTTCGCCGGGCCGTCAGTCGTGATGTCGATGTCCGCGTCCGCGATCGCGCGACCGCATTCGTCGAGGGCACCGGACGCGAGCTCGTCGTGGGCCGTCGGCTCGTCGTGACCGGTCGCCTGGCTCCTTCCTCGTCGTCTGACGAAGCGGCGGTCATCGACGTCGACCGCATCGGACCGATCGACCGGGCGCCGTGGTGGTGGGAGGCGTCCGAGCGGGTGCGTGCTGGCGTGCGGCGATCTGTCGCATTCATGGGGGACGAGCCGCGGGCGCTCGTCCCGGCGCTCGTCGATGGTGATGTCGGCGGGATCAGTGACGTCGTCGAGGAGGACTTCCGACACAGCGGGCTGACCCATCTGATGGCGGTCTCGGGCACCAATCTGACGATCGTGCTGGCAGTGGTGATGGTCCTTGGGCGGGCCGCCGGGATCCGACGTCGCGGTCTGTGGGTGCTCGGTGCGCTGTCGATCGTGGCCTTCGTGCTGCTGGCCCGACCCGATCCCAGCGTCGTGCGGGCGGCGGCCATGGGCGCAGTGGGCGTCGCTGCGCTGGGATTCGGAACCCGCGGGGGTGTCCGCGCGCTGGCGTGGGCGATCATCGGATTGGTCTTCGTGGACCCGTGGCTCGCCCGGTCGGTCGGTTTCACCCTCTCGGTGACGGCGACCGGTGGCATCCTCGTGCTGGCGCCGGTGCTCGCGGGTCGGCTCGTCCGATGGATGCCGCGTTGGTGTGCACTGGCGGTCTCGGTCCCGATCGCCGCCCAGCTGGTGTGCACCCCGGTCATCGCTGCGATCTCCGGCCAGATCTCGCTCGTCGCGGTCGTGGCCAACCTGTTCGCTGCACCGGCGGTCGCCCCGGCCACCATCGCAGGGCTGCTGGGTGGTTGCTTCGCACTGCTCTCGGGGCCGCTGAGCCAGGCTCCAGGCCTGGTCGCGGGCGCCTGCGCGAGCTGGATCCTGACGGTGGGTCACCAGGCTGCCGACCTCGAGGCCGCCACGGTGTCATGGCATGCGCCCTGGGCGTGGCTGCTGGTCCTGGTGCCGGTGGCCGCGCTGGTGTCGGTTGTGGTCGCGTCCCGCCCGGTGTGGTTCGTCGGACTCTCGCTCGGCCTGCTCGTCGCCGTGTGGCGTCCACCCAGTGTCGGCTGGCCGCCCGCAGGGTGGTTGATGGTCGCGTGCGACGTCGGTCAGGGTGACGCCACGGTGCTGGACACCGGCGACAACACGGCGATCGTGATCGACGCGGGGCCCGAGCCGGCTGTCATCGACCGGTGCCTGGACCGTCTGCACGTTCGCCAGGTGCGTCTGATGGTCTTCACGCACGCCCACGCCGATCACGTCGACGGCTGGCCCGGAGTGCAGGACGGCCGTCGCGTCGACCAGATCGCGGTGGGGACGACCGGCGGACCGCGCAGCGAAAACATCCCGCGGCACGTCGTGGTGCCGGGGGAGTCGTTTCGTGTCGGTGCTGTCACGGCACGGGTGCTCTGGCCCCAGCCGACCACTGCCGGCTCTGCCGCCCGGGTTGCTCGCGCAGGCGGCTCCGCGGTCAACGACGAGAGCGTCGTGCTGGCAGTCCGGGTCCGCGGTGTCCGCCTGCTGCTGACCGGCGACATCGAGCCGAAGGCGCAGGAAGCGATCCTGCGTCGGCGGTCCGATGTCACCGCCGACGTGGTCAAGATCCCGCACCACGGCAGTGCGCGGCAGTCCACGGCGTTCTTCGAGGCGGTCGGCGCGAGAATCGGCACGATCAGCGCAGGAGAGGGCAACGACTATGGCCATCCTGCGGCAGCCGCTCTCTCGATGTTGCGCCGTGAGGGCATCCGGTGGTGGCGCACCGACACCGGCGGTGACATCGCGATCGTCCAGCGCGAGGGGCGAACCCGTGTCGTCAGTCGGCACTAGGCTGGTCCCGTGGCCACGGCATTCGGCAAGATCCTGCTCATCACCGGCAATGCCGAGTTCCTCGCCGACCGCACGCGTCGTCAGGCCCTCAAGGCCGTCACCGGTGAGCACCCGGAGTGCCAGATCGCCGAGTCCAGCGCCTCGGGACTCCAGCCGGGGGAGCTGGCCGGGCTCACCAGCCCATCGCTGTTCAGCGATGTCAGTGCCCTGGTGCTGACCGACTTGCAGGACCTTCCCGAGGCGGCCCAGGGCGAGCTCCTGGCCTATGCCGCCGAACCATCGCCCGACATCGCTGTGGTGCTGGTGCACGGCGGTGGCAACAAGGGCAAGGGGCTGCTCGACAAGCTGCGCAAGGTCGGAAGCGTCAGCGAGGTCAAGCTCGAGCAGCCGAAGTATGAACGTGACCACGCGCGCTGGGTCTACACCGAGATCCGTGATCTGGGCGCACGCATCGATGAGGAGGCGGCCACGCTCCTGGTCGCCTCGGTCGGTCAGGACCTCCGTGCGCTCGCCGGAGCAGCTGACCAGCTGGTCGCCAACCTCGAGCGGGGTGCCGAGATCTCGGCGTCCCTGGTCCGCCAGTACTTCGGTGGCCGGGCCGATGTCCGGGGCTACGAGATCGCCGACGCGGCGATCGGCGGTCGGATCAACGTCGCGCTTGAGCAGGCCCGCTGGGCCGAGACGGCAAAGGTCGCGCCGGTGCTGATCACGGCGGCGTTTGCCAGCGGGTTGCGATCCCTGGCCAAGCTTTCCGGCGTACCGCAGGGCATGCGCGACAACGAGGTGGCGGCCCACATCGGTGCCCCGCCGTTCAAGATTCGTTCGATGCGGCAGCAGCTGCGCTTCTGGGAGCAGGACGGGCTGGCGCGCGCGATCGAGGCGGTCGCGCAGGCTGATCTGGACGTCAAGGGCGGCGCCGCCGATCCCGGGTTCGCGATCGAGCGCATGGTGCTGCAGGTTGCTGCAGCGCGCCGCCGCGATTGAGCGCTGGCAGTCCAGGCGCGTCGGGGCATGAAAAAAGCGCCCCGAAGGGCGCTCAGTCCATGGCGTACGTCAGAGCGACGCGGCCTTCTTGGCGATGGCCGACTTGCGGTTGGCGGCCTGGTTCTTGTGGATGACCTTGCGTGATGCGGCCTTGTCCAGCTTGCGGGTGGCCTCGTTGGCGAGCTTCTTGGCCTCGTCGGCGTTGCCGGCGTCAGCAGCCTCTGTGAAGCGGCGGACGGCGGTCTTGAGGGCCGAGCGCACGGACCTGTTGCGCTCGCGAGCCAGCTCGTTCTGCCGGTTGCGCTTGATCTGCGACTTGATATTCGCCACGGGGCAAACCTGTTTCTCTCGAATGTGATGAGTGTTGCGAAAAGTGATGGGACGTGCCGCGGCACGCGACCACCAACTCTACCAGTGAGCGAGCCTGAGCCTCAAATCGATGCGTTGGGGCGGTGGCACGACCACGGCCCGGATGATGGGACAATGGGGCATCATGAGCAGCAGCCCAGTACCCCAGCCAGGTGCCACCGACCCGAGGATCCTGCGCAACTTCTGCATCATCGCGCACATCGATCACGGCAAGTCGACGTTGGCCGACCGCATGCTGCAGCACACCGGCGTCGTGGATGGGCGTGACATGCGTGCGCAATACCTCGATCGCATGGACATCGAGCGTGAGCGCGGCATCACGATCAAGAGCCAGGCCGTGCGGATGCCGTTCACGAAGTCCAGCGGCGAGGACGCGGGAACGACCTACGTCCTCAACATGATCGACACCCCCGGCCACGTCGACTTCACCTACGAGGTCAGTCGGAGCCTCGAAGCGTGCGAAGGCGCAGTTCTGCTGGTCGACGCCGCGCAGGGGATCGAGGCGCAGACGCTTGCGAATCTCTACCTGGCAATCGATGCAGACCTGGACATCATCCCGGTGCTCAACAAAATCGACCTGCCGGGCGCGCAACCGGAGAAGTACGCCGCCGAGATCGCCGGCATCATCGGCGGCGATCCCGATGATGTCCTGCGGGTCTCGGCCAAGACCGGTCAGGGTGTCGAGGAATTGCTCAACCTGATCGTCGACGAGATCCCTCCGCCGCAGGGTGATCCCGATGCCCCGCCGCGAGCGCTGATCTTCGACTCGGTCTATGACACCTACCGCGGCGTCGTGACCTACGTCCGGGTTTTCGACGGCAAGCTGTCGCACCGCGACAAGATCAAGATGATGTCGACCGGTGCCGTCCACGAGATGCTCGAGGTCGGTGTGATCTCGCCCGATCCCGTCAAGGCCAGGCACCTGGGGGTGGGCGAGGTCGGCTACCTGATCACCGGCGTCAAGGAGGTCCGCCAGTCTCGTGTCGGCGACACCGTGACGTCCAACATCCGTGGCGCGACCGAGGCGCTGGGTGGCTACAAGAACCCGGTCCCGATGGTCTTCGCGGGGCTGTACCCGATGGACGGCGATGACTACCCGACGCTGCGCGACGCGTTGGAGAAGCTGCAGCTCAACGATGCAGCGCTGGTCTACGAGCCTGAGTCGTCCGGCGCCCTCGGGTTCGGCTTCCGCATCGGCTTCCTCGGCCTGCTGCACCTGGAGATCGTGCGCGAACGGCTCGAGCGCGAATTCAACCTCGAGCTCATCTCGACCGCTCCCAACGTGGTCTACCGCGTCGAGATGGAGGATGGCACCGAGCACGTCGTCACCAATCCGAACGAGTACCCCGAGGGCAAGATCGACAAGGTCTACGAGCCGGTCGTGCGTGCGACCGTGCTGAGCCCGACGGACTACATCGGAGCGATCATGGAGCTGTGCCAGGCCCGCCGTGGCCAGCTCATCGGCATGGACTACCTGTCAGAGGATCGCGTGGAGATCAAGTACACGCTTCCGATGGGCGAGATCATGTTCGACTTCTTCGACGCGCTCAAGAGCCGCACGAAGGGCTACGCCTCGCTGGACTACGAGCCCACCGGGGAGCAGGCGTCCGACCTGGTCAAGGTCGATGTGCTGCTGCAGGGCGAGGTGGTCGACGCGTTCAGCGCGATCGTGCATCGCGACAACGCGTACGCGTACGGTGTCTCGCTTGCCTCCAAGCTCAAGGAGCTCATTCCGCGCCAGCAGTTCGAGGTCCCGATCCAGGCCGCGATCGGCGCCCGGGTCATCGCCCGCGAGAACATCCGGGCGATCCGCAAGGACGTGCTCGCGAAGTGCTACGGCGGCGACATCTCCCGCAAGCGCAAGCTGCTGGAGAAGCAGAAGGAGGGCAAGAAGCGGATGAAGATGGTCGGACGCGTCGAGGTCCCTCAGGAGGCCTTCATCGCAGCGCTGTCCACCGGCGACGTCGACACGTAGCGGCCCCACCGACACATTGGCTGCGCCCGGATCTCACCTGCATGCTGACCTCGGTGTCGAGGCTGCGCCGATAGGGTCGCGGGATGGCGCACGTCGAGTCGGTCAACGTCGGACGGACCGTTGATGTGCCATGGGGTCATCTCCGCCGCTCTGCGATCGACAAGCGCCCGGTCGAGGGGCCGGTTCGCGTTCATCGGTACGGAGTCGGTCCGGACGAGATCGCGGATCTGCAGCACCACGGAGGACCCGACCAGGCGGTCTATGCGTATGCGCGTGAGGACTTGGCCATCTGGGAGGACGCCACGGGCCGCACGCTTCCAGCCGGGCGGTTCGGCGAGAATCTGACGACGCAGGGCATCGACCTCAACGAGGCGCGAGCCGGCGACCGGTGGAGGATCGGCGAGACCCTGCTCGAGATTGCGGGGGTGCGCATCCCCTGCTCGGTCTTCCAGGGATTCATGGATGAGCCACGGTGGATCAAGCGGTTCATGCAGCTGGGCCGGCCGGGTCCATATCTCCGAGTCGTCGAGCCAGGCGACGTCCAAGCCGGGGACACCATCGAAATCGTGGAGCGGCGAGATCACGATCTGACTGTCGGCCTGGTGTTTCGCGCCCTGACGACCGAGCGTGACCTGGTGGTCCGTCTGGCAGAGGAGCCTCGGCTCGCCGCGTTCGTGGAGCGCCGGCTGGGGGACCGGCCCAGACGCGATCCGGCGAATCGCTGACCACCCCCGATCAGGACGCTGCGACGACATCGTCCCGACTGGCAAGATGCTGCTCGCGAGGTGTCGGCCGTGCGGCTCGTCGCCACGCCTCGGCGACCGGCACGGTCTCGGGCAGCTCCGGCGCGATGCCGAGAATCACCGGAGCGATCACAGGGTGCGCCAGGGGTGACACGGCCCGCAGCAGGTCGGCCATCACCCGCGGGCGGCGCGCGATCATGCGGAACATCGGACGGATCAAGGCGGTGACGACCGCGTCAGTGAGGCGACTCTGCCGGATCCCCACCTGGGAGCGCATCCAAGCGGGCAGGGTTGCGATCGTCGCCCGGCGGGCAAGGGGCCTGAGGATCGGTCGGAGGAAGCGCAGGCGGCCCGGTGCCGCGGTGACGAAGGGGTTGGCGGTCTCGAGGATGATCCGCACGTGCTCGATCGCGGCGGTGCTGGCAGCCAGGTCAGGGCGAACGCGGGCGTAGTACGCGCGCATCTCGGCCCGGTTGCGCGGCACGGAGTCGGGATCGATCGTCTGGAACGTGGCTGCGGTCCGGCACTCGGCCCAGTACTGCTCCTCCTCCTCGAAGCTGAGACGGCCGGGACCGAACCTTTCGTAGACGTACAGGACCGAGTGCCACTGCGTCAGGTGGATCCAGAGCTGGCCGGCGGGATCGTTCGGATCGTAGGTGGTTCCGCTCAGCGGCTCGGTGCCACGGATGCGGGAGTGGATTCGCA
>NZ_JBAVDI010000120.1:0-43377 GCF_049587115.1 Aeromicrobium sp. | reverse complement strand
GACATACGGCACCACCCTCTGCTCCAGCGTCGGCCGCCGCGTCCGCGCCCATCCCGAGATCACCAACAGCAGGCCCAGCGAGGACAGCAGGCCGATCATCGCCCCGGTCATGCCAGAATCCGCTTCTCGGCGGGCAGTCGTCCGATCCGCATCATCAACCGATACGCGACGACACAGAGCACCGCGCCAGAGGTGAGGACGACGACTCCCGCGGGTTGCGCGAAGCGATGGACGACTTCCGGCTGGAGGCACATGAACAGCACCACGATCCACGGTGCCGCGACCGCAAGTCGTGCGCCGTTGACGGTCCAGGACTGGCGTGACTCGAGTTCACCTCGGGTGCGTAGGTCTTCGCGTAGAAATCCGGACAGCGATCGCAGCACTCGACCCAGGTCGCCTCCGCCGACCTCCCGCGCGATACGAAGGGCCTCGACGACGCGATCACCGATCGGATCGGCGAGTCTCGCCTTCAGCAGGTCGAGCGAGGCGTTGAACCGTCCCGAGGCTTGGTAGTCACGGCCGAACTGGGCGAACGACTCCTGCAGTCCCTCGGGCCCACGGTCGCCCAGCTGCATCAGTGCCTCCGGGAGCGACAGACCAGCACGTACCGCCGAGGCGAGATTGTCGACCGCGTCCGGCCACAAGGCAGCGTGCTCGCGCGCTCTGCGTCCGGCCCGCCCTTGCAGCACCGCGATCGGCGAGGCGCCAGCCAGCAGACCAAGGACAATCCCCATCACGACGACGCCGGAGACCGCCGCGAGCAGCAACCCTGCCACCACGAATGCCGTCGAACAGAGCGCCACCATCTGCGAGGGTGATACTCCCTCTGCCCCGGCGCGGGCCAACAGAGCCGCGAGTCGTCCGGCCTGTTTGGTGGGGCGCACCGAACATCTGGCTGGCCGGCTGAACGCCAAGCCGATCAACACCAGACCGCCACCGGTCATCAGGCCGATCAAGGCGCCCATCGGCCAGCCCCCAGCACATCGTCGAGGTCTATCCCAACCTCTGCGTAGGCCTCATGTCGAAGTGGCCTGCCGTGAGCGCGCTCGAGCTGGCCCCCTCTGCGGACAAAAATCGGTTCGCACTCGATCACATCGTTTTCGACGCGGCCCGTCACAGCCACGACTTCCCGCACTGCGCGGGAGCCGTCCGCCGCCATCGCCGTGTGAACGACCAGATCGACCGACGTCGCCACGGTAGGCACCACGAATCGCGAGCCGATGTTGTCACCGGCCAGCAGCGGCAGTGTGCACAGCTTGACCAAGGCTTGGCGCGCCGAGTTTGCGTGGATGCTGGCCATGCCTGGGAGGCCGGCGTTCAACGCCAACAGCATGTCGAGGCATTCAGCAGCGCGGACCTCGCCGATGATGACCCTCGACGGTCGCATCCGCAGCGCCTCCTTGACCAGATCACGTAAGGAAACTTCACCCGTGCCTTCCAGACCGGCCTGGCGAGTCTGCATCGCGACCCAGTCCGGATGGCCGCACTGCAACTCAAAGACCTCCTCCACCGACACCAACCGTTGGGAGCCCGGGATCGAGGCTGCGAGGCAGTTCAACAACGTCGTCTTGCCTGCCTGGGTGCCGCCCGAGACGACGATGTTGAGTCCGGCGACGACGCTTGCGTGCAGGAAGGCTGTGCCTTGCCTGTCCAGCGTGCCGAGCGTGACCAGGTCGTCGAGCGAGTGGGCGCGCGCTACAAATTTGCGAATGTTCACGGCGGCAAATCCGCGCGAGATCCCGTCCAGCACGACGTGCAACCGGTGTCCGCCGGGGAGCATCGCGTCGACGAACGGCTGACTGATGTCCAGTCGACGACCCGATGAGCTCAGCATCCGCTCGACCAGCTCGCGGACCTGCTCGGAGGTGAGGATGAGAGATGTGAGCTCGTGCCGACCGTCACGGGCGATGAACACCCGCGACGGGTCGTTGATCCAGATTTCCTCGACCGAGTCGTCATCGAGAAGGGCCTGCAGCGGTCCGAACCCAGACACCTCGGCAACGATCTGACCGATCACGAGCTCCGGCTCGTCGAGTGATCTGACTGCGCCGGTCAGGCTGCTGGACTCGTGCGCCGAGACGACGTCGAGCGCCGCCCGGCGCACCGAGTCTGCGTCCGTGCGCGGATCGATGCGGCGCTGACGAACCAGCTCACGCACACGATCAGACAGGACTGATGTCTGAGATTCCATCCCCCGATGGACCTTCCCTCCGAAAGCACTTCATTCGATAGTGCCGAACCTCGAAGGATTTGTGAAGGCGTCTCGGCAATGGATGTGGATGCCGTCAGCGTGTCTGGAACAAGATGGCCACCGCCTGCAGGGCGCGGGCCACAGCACGTCGGGTCGGATCAGATGAACATCGGCTGCGCTCAGGCGATCTTCTTGACGAAGTCGCTGCCAGTGAGCTGCGGAAGTCATCCACCCCCCGTTGCCGCCAGAAGCTCCCGCCGACTCGAGGTCGAGGTCTTCAAGAAGATCGACTTCATATGGTCCTGCACCGTGTGCTCACTGATCGTCATCCGGTGCGCCGCAGTCCTCGTGTCCGCGCCCTCGGCCAGGCGATCCAACAGCTCGTTCTCACGAGCGGTCAGTCCGTGGGACCGGGAGAAGACATCGCGGCGTTCGGCTGGCGAGCTCATCTCCATGGTCACCACGATGTCTCGCTCGGCGCGCTCGGTCCCGGCGAGCCGGTCCGCGCGCAGGGTCAGCCATGCGCCGTCACCGAGGTGCACGCGAGCCTGGGCGGGGTGCGCGTCGACCCCGGACTCGATCGCCAAGAGCTGTGCCGCCACGTTGTACGCGCTCGCAGGGACCGGCCCCCGTCCCGACTCAGGAGGGACGAGCGAGGCAAGCCAGTCCTGGGTCTGCGGCGTCTGCGCGCGAACCTCAAGCGTGGGCGACAGCACCAAGGCACCAGGACGGTGTAGTTGCTGCGAGGCGTTGCCGCGGACGAAGGCTGCGGCCTGGACACGCCGCAACAGATGAGTGATCGCATGACCCGCCCCCGCGAGCGCCGCCACCTCATCGTCGTCGAACCGAGTGGTGCGCCACAGGTCGAGAAAGCCCCAGCAGCCGAAGCGATCTGCGTAGACGCCGGAGAACACGTCGTGAATGCCGAGCCCAGACAGATGCTCCCGCCAGAGCAGACTCGCCTCCGGTCGGCCGTTCGTCACCTGCTGCAGGGTCGCGCAACCGCGGGAAGGAAGCCCGGTCCATCGGTTGGTCGAGGTCAGATACTTCAGCCGGATCAGTGCAGGCAGCGAGGCTAGATCCGGCACGTCGGCCACGGGAGAGCACCCCACGGTGCTGCTCGGATCAGTGAGCAAGAACGCGTAGGCATCGAACGGCACGAACCGCTCGATGGCTCCGAGGACCTGCGCGCGCATCGCTCGATCGTCCGCGCCCGCCGCGACGATGCGCTCGACGGCCGCCGCGAGACGTGCTGCGCGGACAGGACGTGTCACCACATCAGCGTACGCCTGACGCACCCCCCAGATTTCGGGGATGGTGAATGCCCTGGGTGCTGTCTAGCGTCGAGCTATACCACCACCACCACCGGGAGCAATCATGGCCACACTTCTCATCGAGCACTCCATCAGTGACTTCGACACCTGGCGCGAAGCCTACGGGCGATTTGCCGAGCGACGCAGGGCGAGCGGCGTACTTCACGAGCGAATCCTCCAGCCGATCGACGATCCGCACTACGTCCTTGTCGACCTCGAGTTTGCAACCCGCGATGCCGCACGCACCTTCCTGACGTTCCTCCAGACGCAGGTGTGGTCGACACCAGCCAACTCGCCCGCTCTCGTCGGCGGACCTCAGGCGCGCATCGCCGACGACGCACCCATCGATCCGGCCGATTGACGAGTTCCACCCGCGGCGCTCCCGAGCGCTGCGCGTGGAACGATCCCTGCATGACCTGGATCTCTCCCACCCCTACCCATTCCGGCGGACCACTGGCCGGCCCCGACCGCCCGATGCTTGAGGCCGAGCTGGCCCACCAGCGCTCGACCATGCTCAACATCTGCGCCGGACTGACTGCCGAGCAGCTCGCCGAACGACCGATCCCGTCGACCAACTTGACGCTCCTCGGGCTGGTGCGACACATGGCCAAGGTCGAGCGAGTCTGGTTCCGCAAGCGAGCTGCTGGCGAGGACGTCGAGAACCTCCACAACCTGGAGGCGCGCGAGGACACCGACTTCGGCGTGATCGACCCCGCGGACGCCGAGCGCGCAGTCGACCAGCTGATCGAGGAGCAGGCGCTGGCCGCCGCTGCCGTGCACGAGCTCGACTTCGATCTGATGGTCGACGACGGGCACGGACATCGTCTCTCGCTGCGCCGGGTCCACCTGCACATGATCTCCGAATATGCCCGGCACAACGGTCACGCCGACCTGCTGCGCCAAGCGGTGGATGGGACGGTCGCCAGATGATTGTGACCGACCAGTAACTTCGCCTCTGCCCCGATCGTTGTGACGTGCAACATATTTCGACGTAGAGGAGCGCCCGACCTTCCAACAGGTCGTCGACTACCGCGCGCATCGGGCGCGGTGATCTACTGAGCGCATGAAACGGACCCTGGCTGCGGCCATCACGCTCCTGCTGATGGCCGCCGGGTGCGGCTCGGGGCCGTCGGACTCGAAGCAGGACACGCCCGCAACGGTGTCGACGACGACGGCTGCGGCGCCCGCTCCGGAACCAACGGGCACGACCACCACCGTGCCGGACGTGGTCGACTACGGCGACGACGAGGTCACCGTGGCGCAGCCAGACGACACGGCCCGGCTCACCGGGGCACCCGATGACTTCACCGCGTTCATCCGGCGCGAGCTGGCCCGCCAGCGGGCCAGCAAGGACGATGTCTGCACTGAGGAGCCCGAGATCCATGTCGCTCGGGTCGACCCGAGCGGATGGGCGGCCGGCGGCACGTTCATCCCGCAGTGCGGCGGCAATGCCGTGCTCTGGGCCAAGGTCGCCGGGACCTGGAAGGAGGTCTGGGCCGGTCAGACCCTGCCCGACTGCGCGACCCTGAAGAAGTATCGGTTCCCGGCTGCAATCGCGCAGAAGACCTGCACGCAGGGCGACGAGGAGATCCCGTTCGTCCCGTAGTGGCCTCGATCCGCGGTGGACGTCGCGACCGGCTGCAGCGTCGCTGTTCGAGACCGTCTCGCTGTGACAGCCCTTCGGGTGGGCGGACCGGACCCTGTTGTCTCGGGCTCGGAGATGCAGCAAGATCAACATGTGGCGCCACCGGCGCCGACGGGCGGCAGCACATCGGCCCGCCAGCACCTGACAGAGAGTGACGACCATGGCTCAGAAACAGTCCATCCTGGGGCGCATCGGCCAGCTGACCCGCGCCAACCTCAACGCCCTGCTCGACAAGGCCGAGGACCCGGAGAAGATGCTGGACCAGCTCGTCCGCGACTACACCAGCTCGATCGCCGAGGCCGAGCAGGCGGTCGCCCAGACGATCGGTAACTTGCGCCTCGCCGAGGCTGACCACGCCGAGGACGTCACCGCTGCCAAGGAGTGGGGCGACAAGGCGCTGCGCGCGTCGCAGAAGGCCGACTCACTGCGTACCTCGGGCCAAGCCGCTGAAGCGGACAAGTTCGACAACCTCGCCAAGATCGCGCTGGGCAAGCAGATCAGCTTCGAGAACGAAGCCACCACCGAGGCCCCGCAAATCGCCTCGCAGGGCGAGGTCGTCGAGAAGCTCAAGGTCGGACTGATCGGCATGAACGCCAAGCTTCGCGAGCTGCAGTCCAAGCGTGACCAGCTCGTGGCGCGCGCCAAGACCGCCGACGCCCAGGCCAAGGTGCAGGACGCGGTCCGCTCCATCGACATCCTGGACCCCACCAGCGAGGTCTCCAGGTTCGAGGACAAGGTGCGCCGGGTCGAGGCCCAGGTCGCGGGTCAGTCCGAGCTCGCCGCGTCGAGCCTCGACGCTCAGTTCGAGGAGCTGGAGGGCGACAGCACCGCGGCCGAGGTGGAGGCACGCCTCTCGGAGCTGAAGGGAATCGGCACCGGATCGGCGACCGCCCAGATCGATCCTGCCGCAGAATGACCGATCTTCTGCAAGACCCAGCGATCTACACAAGGATGTTCAGATGAAGCTCACAGAACAACACAGCTATTCAGGCGCCGACGTCGAGGCGGTCTACGCCCTGATCACCGACCAGGCATTCCGCACCGAGTCCTGCGAGAAGCAAGGTGCACACGAGTTCGAAGTCTCAGTCGAGCAGGTGGGCGAGGGCGCCACGGTGACCGTCATCCGCACGCAGGACGCCGACATGCCGGACTTCGTCAAGAAGCTCACCGGCAGCACCGTCAAGATCAAGCAGACCGAGGTCTGGGCCGGCCCGGACAGCGACGGCAACCGCACCGCCGATGTCAAGGTCAGCATCATCGGGCAGCCAGCTGAGATGACCGGCAAGGCGAAGCTGTTCCCCGGGTCCAAGGGCACCGAGTTCACCCTCGACGGCAACGTCAAGGTGTCGATCCCGTTCATCGGCAAGAAGATCGAACCCGAGGTCGCCAAAGCGATCCGTGCATCGTTGCGCGAAGAGGTCGAGTACGGCCAGACCAAGCTCTAAGCGGACGGCTTCATCACGGCGACGTCGTGCTCCGGCCCCGCAGGGTGTGGAGCACGGCGTCGACCTCCTGCGTCGCGAACCACGCAAGATCGCCCGTGTCGTCGACAGCGGTGTGGAACGAAGCAATGTCGGCCAGGGTCACGGGAGCATCCGGATCGTCGAGCTCAGCGGCGGCCACGACCGGACCGTGCTCGGAGGCCTCCTCCAGCGCGGCGAGCTCGTCCTCCTCGTCCTCGGACGCGGCGATGAATGCTGGCGGGGACACCGGGTTCCCTCCCGCGAGGGCTACGAGCTCGGAGTCGCCGAGCGCCAGATAGACCCTCATGGCTTCTTGGCGGGCCGCTGCCGCCCGCGGGGCGCGCGGGACCCGCGCCCGTCCACCGTCTCGACCAGCTCGGTCAGGGCATCCTCGATGCACTGGGCCAGGACGTCGACGTCCGGGACGGCCTCGCGGTCGGCAACGATGCCGAAGAACACCTTGCTGTTGTAGGACGTCACACCGATCGACACGGCCCGGCGGCCGCTCAGAGGAATGCAGGGGTAGACCTCACTGACGACCTCACCGGCCATGTAGACCGGATCCTGCGGGCCGGGGACATTGGTGATGACGATCTGGTGGCCGCGGCCGGCTTCGGCGTCTGCGACCCGGGCGCCGACCGCGTGGAAGGTGGACGTGGCGAAGCCCGGCAGGTTGGCGAGCTTGTTGGCAGCCACCGCCGAGCCGGTCTCACGGTGGTCCTTCAACGCATACGAGACCTGGTGGAGACGAACGACCGGATTCGATTCTCCCACCGGCAGCGACAGCAGATGGCCGCGAACCTTGGAGCCCAGCGAGGTCGGCAGACCGTCGTCGGCCACCACCGACATCGGCACCATCGCGCGAAAGCTCGTCTTGGCGGAGACCGGCTCGGCTCGGGTGAGCATCCATCCGCGGATGCCGCCGGCGATCACGGCCAGGATGACGTCGTTGACGGTGCCGCCATGCTCCTCGCGCACCCGCCGGAAGTCGTCCAGGCGGGCCGCCAGCGAGGCGAACCGCCGGTGACGTGAAAGCTCGGTCGACAGCACGCCGTGGGCGGCCTGCCCCTCCGAGCCGATGACCGGCAGGCGCCGAGCGAGCCTGCCCAGGTTGAGCTCGGCGACCCTGAGCGCCTCGCCGGGGTGTCGGATGTTCCGGTTGAGCGTCCCGGCCACCAGCTCGGCGGCATTCGGCTCTGAGCGGGGATTCCACTCCGCGTGCGGGATGTCCCGGTCGTGCGCGGTCTCCTCGAGCAGGACCTGCGCGAGATCGACGGTCTCAGACCCGTCCACCAAGGCCTGGTGGGCCTTGAACAGCAGCGCCACCCGCCCCTTGGACAGCCCCTCGATCAGATAGAGCTCCCACAGAGGGCGGTCGAGATCGAGCCGGCGAGCGATCAACCGTCCGACGAGCTCGTGCAAGGCGCCGGTCGTGCCGGGTCGCGGCAGGGCCGAACGCCGGACGTGCAGCGAGATGTCGAAGTCCTCATCGTCGAGCCACACCGGTGTGCCGAGCGATCCGGGCACCGTGCGCGGCACCTGCCGGTAGCGGGGCACCAGGTCGATGCGCTCGTTGATGACGTGGATCAGCCGGTCGTACTCCAGCGGATTCTCCCCGGGCTCGAGAATCGCCAGTGAGGCGATCTGGCGGGGAACGGTCGGAGTGTCCTGCTGCAGGAACATCGCGTCCAGGGGGCTCAACCGTTGCATTACTCTCCTCAGGACGTTTGGGAACGAAGTTACCACCGGGTCATCGAACCGACGGGGCGAGGACCGACGTGCGCGCCGCCTGCGACACCAAACCCTGCGTCAGGACCTCGATCCGTGCCACGAACGGCGACGACGGCGCGACTTCACGCGGGCTCCGCCCACTCACCGCAGCGAGGTCGAGTGCCGGCTGGTCGTGCGGCAGATGCACGACTGGGGCGATGCCGGTCAGGCGGTGCAGCGTCGAATTGATGTCACGCTCACCCCACGCCAGCGATGCGCGCGCCTGGTTGAGCACGACGGTGGGGACCTGGCCGGGAAACGTCTCGACAAGATCATGCAGGCCGCGGACCAGGCGCGCGAGACCGACCGGATCGGGCTGGCCGACCACCACGACGACATCCGCCTCATCCAGCACCTGCAACGTCGTCTGGTTGCGGTCGCCCGGCTCGAGGCAGAAGCCGCAGTCAGCCACGAGCAGACCGGACTCTGCGCGGAGTCGCTCAAGGACCAGCTCGAGCGCTCCGGTCCGCACCTGCGGCCACATGTCGGCTCGCGGCAGGCCGGTCAGCAGCCGCAGCCGCTCGCCAATCACCAGGAGCTGCTCCGTGACCTCCGCAGCACGACCGGTGTTGGCGGCACGGCAGGCAGCCACGAGCCCGCTCACGTCGTCGAGCACGGACAAGGACTGCCCGAGCGAGCCGCCGTACGTGTCCGCGTCGACCAGGATCGTGTCGACGTCCTGTGCTGCGGCAGAGGCCGCAATCGACAGCGCAACGGTGCTGCGCCCCGGCGATCCGGCCGGGCCCCACACCGCGAGAAGCGGCGTGCGTGGCTGGTTGTCGGCCGGAGCAGCACGGGACGAGACATCGCGGGCCAGCACGTCGAGTCGGCCCAACCGGGCAAATCGGTGGATGCCCAGCGCACGACTGTGCTCAGCTTCCGATTCGATCGCAACGACCCTGATGTTGTTTCGCTCGAGCCGATGAACTGTGTCCGCGTCCAGGCCGACGAGGTCTGCGGAGACCAACGCTGCTGTTGCCAGGTCAGTGCCGGCCACCGCGAGCAGATCCGCGACATCGACGCAGCGCCGCACCAGACGCAGCGAGTCTGAGGATTTGATCTCTCGAATCGCGGCGGCTTCCCATGACGACCCGCCCACGGCCAGCACGACATCCATCACGACACCCGCACGAGTGTCACGTGGCCGGCAGCGACCGTGCCGACCACCGAGCCCTCGAGCTGGGTCGCGGCCACGTTGACCAGAACGGTCCGCGCCAGCGAGCCGCCCCGTGCGGCCGAGTCTCCTCCTGACTCCGCGACGCGTACCGACGCGAGCACCCGCTTCGCGACGTGCCGCGGCTCTTCGTCGGGTCGCGGACCGACCCAGACGTCCACAAGATCTCCCCGGGCGAGGTCGGCCGGGGCTGCGCCCTCCGCGACGCTCAGTGGCAGCTGGCTGCGGGCAGCCCGGGACGCACGGACGACGGCGGACTTGTCGACCAGCGACCCCGCCTCGACTCGGTGGGCCCAGACCAGCTGGTCCAACGGCGCCTCGAACTCTTCGTCCACCCGTAGGTAGTTGCCATCGGTCGCGTCGGACAATCGCACGCTGGTCGCCCGCAACGCATCCCGATCGACCGGATCGCCAGGACGCACGGACGCGCTCATCGACCAGTACTGGACACTGTCGTCGCTGGCCGCGACCACCTTGGCACCAAGGATCGTCGCCCCCAGTACCAACAGCACCCCGACCAGCAGCCGCGGGTCCCGCCACGGTCGGATGCGCAGCCGCTGCGCCCTTGCCTTGCCCGACTCCCCGGGCCCCCGCCAGTTAGACATGACTCGGTTCTACCGACTCACGCCGGGTTAGTCCAGACCGGTCGAGGTTGTCCACAGCCGTGGCGACCCGAGGGTCTCCTGACACCGGCCCATGAGAAACTGATCTCATGCCACCTGCCACCCCTCGGTTCCTGACGCTGGCTGATGTCGCCGAGGTGCTCAACGTGACGGTGCGACAGGTGTACGCCTTGGTTCGCTCGGGCGACCTGCGGGGCATCCAGATCGGCGGCCGCGGTCAGTGGCGCATCGAGAACGAACAGCTTGAGGACTACATCTCTCGGCAGTACGCGCGCGCCGAGGCGCACGAGGACCACCACGCCGACGCGGACGTCACGTCCGACCGCTGACCACCGCAATCGAGCTGAACGGCACGATCTGGTCGCGACCGGACGGTACGCGAAGCTGGACGAAGTCGTGACCCACCACCCGCACCAAGCCATCACGTGCCGCGCCGTCGACCAGGTGCACCCGCACCTCCTCGCCCGCGCCGCGCAGCGCACGGAGCACGTGCCTCCAGCCGAGGGCAGACCGGACCACGCTCGGGGCCTCTGAGCGCCGTTCGGTCGAGAGGACGGTCAGGACCGCCGAGGCGCTCACGATGTGCTCGAACCCGTCGCCGCGCAGGTGGACCACGTGGTCATTGACCAGAATCACCTCGCCCTCGACTCGTTCGGCCCCTCGCACCGCGAGGGCGACACGTCCGCCGAGCATCCGCCGCCAGGGGGTTTCTGCCCAGGTCCCGTCACGGAGCTCGTCCGCAAAGGCATCCCGCTCCTCGAGCTCGATGTCGTGCGCCTGACCTTCTAGTTCGTCGAACAGCCGATCCCACCTCATGACGCGCACGATAGCTCAGCCGGGACTTGACGGCGCCAACCCACAGCCGCGCACCCAGCCCGTTGACACCCCGGGCCTACCGGTCTTGAATGTCATCAAACGTTGTCAAACGTGACTCAAAGTAGTATCGATCGGGGGATCGCATGGTGTCTCGCTCCGAGTGGGCCGTCACGTGCTTGGCGGTGGCGAGTCTCGCCGCGTGGGCACCAGACGTCGGGGATCTCGCGGCTGACGTAGGTGGCGCGAGCTTTCCCGCCGCGCTGCTCGCGATCGGCGGTCTCGTCCACCTCGTTCTCTCCGCATGGATCCTCCTACTGGTCGCCCTGTCTGCCGCCCGAGTTCCTCCCCCAGTGCTTCGCGCGGTGGCGCCTCGCCTGGTCCGTCAAGCTCTGCTCGCCGGCACCGTCAGCGCCTTGGCACTCGCGCCCGCTTCTGCCGAGCAAGGGTCAGCGCCCGCGCCGCAGCCGACGCACGACCTCTCCGGCCTCCGAGTGCCGGACCGTCCCGCGGTCATGCCTGGTGCGGGTCGGGGCGCCGAGCCCGTGACCGTTCACGCCGGCGACACCCTGTGGTCGATCGTCGCGCACTGGCTGCCGGCCGACGCCGGTCCGGCCCGGATCGCACTCGGATGCCGTCGCTGGCACGAGGTCAACCGCGAGGTCATCGGCCCGGATCCGAACCTGATCGTCCCCGCTCAACTACTCGTCCCGCCAGCAGGGAAGGAACCCACATGAAGAACGCGACTGCACTGCTCGCCCCCACCCGGCTCCCCACATTCGCCGAGCCCATCGAGCCGGCCAGCGGCCAGATCCCGTTGCCGTTCCCCGGATTGCAGCCTGTTCTGCCCGTCCCGGTCGAGCGTGGCGACGCCGGGCCATTGCGCAGGCGTGCGGCGCACTTCATGCAGGCGCTCGTCGAGGTGCTGTCCGGCGAGCGGGCCGTGCGGCAGATGGCGGCCTGGATGTCACCGGAGGTCTACGAACAGTTGACAATCCGCCTATCGGCGCACGCCCGAGTGCCCGCACGAGCCCGAGCGGGCGGCCAAGGCGTCCGCGTCGTCTCGGTGCACCTCTCGATGATCCATGACGAGGCCGCCGAGATCGCGGCACGCATGGTGCACCGCGACCGTTCCCGCGCGGTCGCCGTTCGTCTGGAGCTGCACTGCACACACCGCGGCGAGAAGGTGTGGCGCTGCACTGCCCTCACGTGGGGTTGATGACTCCCCCGCGCCTCAGCGGTTGTTCTTGCGGGACTTCCGCTGCTGCTTCGCCTTCTGACGGGCTCGGTTCTTGGTGTTGGCGGCGCGGCGGGCCTCCGACTCGACCGTGTCCTCGGCCACGGTCTCGCCGCGGACCTCCACCTCGCCGTCCTCGCTGGGTGCGGAGTACGACAGCGATTGCTGCTTCTTCTCGCCTCCCAGGCCCTTCGCGGTCAACTGTGGTTCGGACTCGGCCTCCGCCGTCTGGTCCACCTGGACATCAAGGTTGAACAAGAAGCCGACAGACTCCTCGGCGATGCCTTCCATCATGGCGTTGAACAAATCGAAGCCCTCGCGCTGGTACTCCACCAGCGGATCACGCTGCGAGTACGCCCGCAGACCGATGCCCTCCCGCAGGTAATCCATCTCGTACAGGTGCTCGCGCCACTTGCGGTCCAGCACGCTCAGCACGACGCGTCGCTCGAGCTCACGCATGACCTCCGAGCCCAGCTCCTCCTCGCGCCTGGCGTAGGCCGCCATGGAATCTTCCACCACCAAGGCCTGCAGCAGCTCGCGGGACAACCCCTCGCGGCCTCCGGCCTCGGCCTCGACGCCGTCGACCGTCAGACCGACGGGGTACAGAGTTCCCAGCGCGGTCCAGAGCTGCTCCAGCTCCCACTCCTCGGGGAAGCCCTCGGTCGCACCGCTGACGTATGCCGTCACGACGTCGCCGATCGTCGAGGTCACCCACTCGTGCATATCCTGACCTTCGAGCACCTGGCGGCGCTCGGCGTAGATCACCGAGCGTTGGGCGCTCATGACGTCGTCGTACTTCAGGATGTTCTTGCGGGTCTCGAAGTTCTGGGCCTCGACCTGCGACTGAGCCGAAGCGATGGCACCGGTGACGCGCTTGTTCTCGATCGGGACGTCATCGGGGATCTTCATGGTCTGCAGGACCCAGTTGACCCAGTCGGCCTTGAACAACCGCATCAAGTCGTCCTCCAGCGACAGGTAGAAGCGGGTCTCGCCCGGGTCACCCTGCCGACCGGAGCGACCGCGCAGCTGATTGTCGATGCGACGGGACTCGTGACGCTCGGTGCCGAGCACCATCAGTCCGCCCACGGCGGCGACCTCGTCGTGCTCGCTCGCGACCTGCGCCTCCATCTGCTTGAGCGTGTCTCCCCATGCAGCCTCGTAGGCCTCGGAGTCCTCCAGCGGGTCGAGGCCCTTGCGGCGCAGTGCCGCGTCGGCGAGGAACTCGACACTGCCGCCGAGCATGATGTCGGTGCCGCGCCCAGCCATGTTCGTCGCCACGGTGACAGCACCCTTGTGACCGGCCATCGCGACGATCGAGGCCTCCCGGTCGTGCTGCTTGGCGTTGAGCACCTCGTGCGGCACGCCACGCTTCTTGAGCTGCTTGGACAGGCGCTCACTCTTCTCGACACTCGTCGTGCCGACCAGGATCGGTTGTCCCGCGGTGTGGCGCTCGACGATGTCCTCGACCACGGCGTCGAATTTGGCCTGTTCTGTCCGGTAGACCAGATCGGGCTGGTCGATTCGCGCCACGACCCGGTTGGTCGGGATCGCGACGACGCCGAGCTTGTAGATCTTGTCGAACTCCGAGGCCTCGGTCAGGGCCGTACCGGTCATGCCGCTGAGCTTGTCGTAGAGCCGGAAATAGTTCTGCAGAGTGATCGTCGCGAGCGTCTGGTACTCCTCGCGAATGCGGACGCCTTCCTTGGCCTCGATGGCCTGGTGCAGACCCTCGTTGTAGCGGCGACCGTCCAGGATGCGTCCGGTGTGCTCGTCGACGATCAGGACCTCGCCCTCCATGACGACGTAGTCCTTGTCGTTCTTGAACAGCTCCTTGGCCTTGATCGCGTTGTTCAGGAAGCTGATCAGCGGTGTGTTGACCGCGTCGTAGAGGTTGTCGATGCCGAGCTGGTCCTCAACCCGGTCGATGCCCTCCTCGGTCACGGCGATGGTTCGCTTCTTCTCGTCGACCTCATAGTGATCATCGATCTTCATCGCACCGACGATCCGAGCGAACTCGCCGTACCACTTGACCTCTTCCTCCGTCGGCCCCGAGATGATCAATGGGGTGCGCGCCTCGTCGATCAGAATCGAGTCGACCTCGTCGACGACGGCGAAGTTGTGTCCGTGCTGCACGCACTCGGCGATGTCGTCAGCCATGTTGTCGCGCAGGTAGTCGAAGCCGAACTCGTTGTTGGTGCCGTACGTGATGTCGGCCGCGTAGGCCTCGCGGCGCTCGTTGGGCGTCATGCTCGGCAGGATCATGCCGACGCTCAGGCCCAGGAAGTGGTGCACGCGGCCCATCCACTCGGCGTGATAGCGGGCGAGGTAGTCGTTGACCGTGACGATGTGGACGCCCTTGCCCTCGAGCGCATTGAGGTACGCCGGCAGGGTCGACACCAACGTCTTGCCCTCCCCGGTCTTCATCTCCGCGATGTTGCCCAAGTGCAACGCAGCCCCGCCCATGATCTGCACGTCGAAGTGCCGCTGGCCCAGAACCCGCTGGGCCGCCTCGCGCACCGTGGCGAATGCTTCCGGCATCAGGTCGTCCACGGTGGCGCCGTCGGCCAACCGGGCCCGGAACTCGTCAGTCATCCCACGGAGCTCCTCGTCACTCATCGCGTGGAACTCGTCCTCGAGGGCATTGACCTGGTTGGCGATCGCCTGGAGCTGCTTGAGGACTTTGCCTTCGCCCATGCGAAGGATCTTGTCGATGACCTTGGGCACGAAAATGCACTTCCTGAATGACGGGGCTGCCGAAAAGTTTGGGGGGCCTGTTCAGTCTAGGTGACGGGCAAGTGACGCTGTGAGTTCCCCGGCCAGATCTCCCCGGCCTGGTCCGACGACCGTCGTCAGCCCGAGCCAGCGAGCCATCAGGCGCAGTTCCTGCGCCAGCTCGTCAGCCGTGTTCTGCGGTGCGTTCGGCTCCGCCCATGCGCCGTGCACCAGGAGCTGGCCGTCCTGCCGATCGGCTTTGAGGTCGACTCGGGCGACGAGTCGATCGCCCAGCAGGAACGGCAGGACGTAGTAACCGTGGACGCGTCGATGCGCCGGCACGTAGATCTCGATCCGATACCGGAAGTCGAACAGATGCTGGGTGCGGGTGCGTTCGAACACCAGCGGGTCGAATGGGCTCAGCAGAGCACGCGCTCTCACCGTCCGGGGGCAGACCGCGTCGCGGTGCAGATAGGCCGGACGCTTCCAGCCGGCGATCGTGGTCGGCAGCAGGTCGCCTGCCGCCACCAGCTCGTCGATCGCGATCCTGCTCGAGGCCGCATCCATGCGGAAGTAGTCACGCAGGCATTGCGCTGTCCCGACACCGAGCGCCCGGGCGGCGTGGCCCACGAGCACCCGGTGAGCCTCCTCGCTCCCCAGCGGTGAGGCATCCAGCTGCACGGGCGGAATGACCCGCTCCGGGAGGTCGTACACCCGCTCGAACGCTGCATTGCGCCGCACGGCGGTGACCTTTCCCTTGTAGAACAGGTACTCCAACGCCATCTTCACCTCGGACCAGTTCCACCCCCAGCTGTCCTTGTCTCGAGGTGCATCGTGCTCGATCTCGCGCGCTGTGAGCGGGCCACGTGCCCGCACCTCCTCCAGCACCCACGCGACGAGCTCGGGCTGCTCCTGGAAGATCTGCGCCATGCCGCCCCACATCCGGGCTCCGCTGTGCATGCGGAACTGGAGGGCCTGCCACAGGTTGACGTCGACCAGTGCCGCCTCGTGCGCCCAGTACTCGAAGAGCCGCCGCGGCCGCCGACCCGCCGCTCGGTGCAGGAGCTCGACGTCGTAAGCGCCGAGTCGGGAGTACAGGGGCATGTAGTGAGCGCGAGCCAGGACATTGACGGAGTCGATCTGGAAGAAGCCGAGTCGGTCGATGACCCGGCCGACGTGGCGCGCCGTCACGTCGCCCTCGACGCCAGGCCGCGGCCGGGTGAAGCCCTGCGCGGCAAGTGCGATTCGAGCGGCCTGGGCCCGGGTCAGCTCCCCAGACGGTGCGTGGGCCATGCGCCGCGAGCTCTCGGCTTACTGGAGGTCGTCGACGAGCTTGCTGCGGACGGCGTACATGGCCGCTTCCATCCGCGACTTCATCTGCAACTTCTCCAAGATGTTGCGGATGTGGTTCTTGACGGTGTTCTCGCTGATGAACAGCTCTTCGGCGATCTCGCGGTTGCTGCGGCCACGTGCGACGTGGCGCAGCACCCCCAGCTCACGTGGAGTGAGATTCGTGGTCGGCGCCGGGCTCTTGGACATCTGGACGAACTCGTCCAGCAGCTTGGTCGCCATGCTCGGACTGATCAACGACTGGCCTGACGCCACGAGACGGACTGCCTCGGCCACCTGCTCGTATGTCGAGCCATCCTTGAGCAGATAGCCCGACGCCCCGCTGCGGATCGACTCGTAGAGATCGGATTCATCATCGCTCGCGGTGAGCATGATAATTCCGGTCGTTGGCGAGATCTCCTTGATCGCGGCGCACACCTCGACGCCGCTGCGACCGGGCATCCGGACGTCGAGCAGGACGATGTCGAACGGGTGGTCCGCGACAAGCTCCAGCGCCTTCTCGCCGTCGTCGACCTCCTCGAGCTCGAGCGCGTCATCCGCGCTCAGCACCATCTTCACCCCGCGCCGGAAGAGCTCCTGGTCGTCGACGAGAAGGACCCGGATGCTGTCACCCCGATTAGTCACGCCCACGATCATGCCACGCGGAACGTCAAGACGCCTACCAACTCACTCGCTCACGTCGAGGTGGATCACGCCGTAGTCATAACCCCGGCGGAGGTACACGACGCTTGGACGCATCGAGTCCTTCTCGAGGAACAGATAGAAATCGTGACCCACCAGCTCCATCTCGTACATCGCCTGGTCGAGCGTCATGGGCGTCGCCTGATGGGTCTTTTCCCGCACGATCAGCGGGCTGTCGCCCTCCACTGCGATCGGTCCGGTCTGGCTCTCGGGCACATCATCGTCCGAGCCGTCAGCCGCCAGGTCAGCGACCGGGAGGTCAGCCGTCGCGGCCGCCAACGAGGTCGGTCCGCGCTGGCCGTGGTGGATGCGAGACCGGTCGACCGAACGCCGAAGCCGAGACTCGAGCTTGTCGATTGCCGCATCGAGGGCTGAGTGCTGATCGGTGGAGGATGCCTCGGCACGGACCGCCGGTCCACGCGAGCGCAACGTCATCTCGACCTTCGCCGCCGTGTCATGCTGGCGCGGATTCTTCTCGTGCGTGACCTCAACCTCGACCCGGCTGATCTTCTGCCTGGAGTCGTACTTCTCGAGCCGGAGGAGCTTGTCCTCGACGTGCTCACGGAACCGTTCGGAGATCTCGCTGTTGCGACCATTGACGACAATTTCCATGAGGACTCCCTTTGTTGTCGGTGTCGCGCTCGAGTTCAGCGCTGTCTTCACATACGAGTGACGTTAGACCGCGCTCCGATGTTCCGCCAGAGCAGGAGGCAAGTTCATGGCCGATCGTCAGGATTGCGAGGAGTCGCCGCTATCACCGCGATGCCGACCGGCCGGCGGCCCGCGTCGCTGAGCGCACGAACGGCCTCAGCGACTGTCGCGCCGGTCGTCAGGATGTCGTCGACAACCACGATGTCGCGAGCCGACAGCAGGCGGTCCGACCGCACGCGAAAGGCCCCGCGGAGATTGCTCGCGCGTTGCGCCGCATCGAGTCCGACCTGGTCCGCAGTGTCTCGCACCGGACGCAGGGCGCCGGCGACACGAATGTCCAGTCCGGTTTGGCGAAGTAGACGTGCTGCTGATCCGGCCAAGTCGCCGACCAGGTGACAACCACGCTCGCGGCGGCTCCTGCGCGATGTCGGCACCGGGACCAGCGTCACGGGTCGGGAGGAGCTCACGTGCGTCAGCACCGAAGCGGCCAACAAGTGGTCCAGCGGGGTGGTCAGACGAGTCGCGCCCCGCTCCTTCCAGTCCACGATCACGCGCCGCAGGACATGGGCGTGCGAGCCTGCCGCTACCGGCGGCACAGGCCGCTGGCCTCGCAGGACCGGCGGAGTCGGGACCGGCCAGACGATCTCGGGGTGCGGCCGGATCGCCTCGGCGCAGGGTCGGCACAGCGTGAGCGCCGGGCGTCCGCATCCCGCACACCGCGCCCCGAGCAACAGATCCACCGCGGGAATGATCAGCTCATGCACGACCCCAGCATCGGTGGCGCCGCGGCGCAGCACCACGCTCGGACGACCGGTTGTGGAGCTAACGACCGGAGGTCAGCGCTGTGACTCCATCCGTCGTAAGCAATCGCCACGACCCACCAGGTGTGAGGTGCCAGAGCCGGTCGCGCACGTCGGTCGCATAGCTGTCGGGCAGCTCACCACTGCCGATCGCAAGCGCCCGGGCATCGATGTCCGGCAGGAGCGCTCCCCCGCGGGCCACGCCACCGGTCGTCGATGACCCGTCGATCGCCGCGGTGTAGACCTGACTGCCGGCCTGGCTGGCGCCGAGAAACGTCAGGCGGGAGCCCGACGACCAGCTGACCGATCGCGGCTGCTCCACGGACGTGTGGACCCGGCCCGGGTCGCCAAGACCCAAGATCCGATCCTTCCCGTCCCGCAACACCCGCCCCACATAAATTCTGGATCCCTCCGGACCCGAGGCCGTCACGGCGTAGCGGGATCCGTTCGGAGAGGTCACGAAGCTCCGCACGACGAGCCCGGCGAGCCCACCGATGCCGAGGGTCCGGTAGCGGGAGCCGTTGACCAGTCTGACCCGAGTGCGCGCGCCGGGCCGGTCCACGAGCCACAGATTGCCGTCATCGTCCCAGCGCGGATCGATGAGCTGAACGCCGTCGAATGTCCGGGCTGCTCGGCCGTCCCGGTCCGTGACCCGCACTGCAGCTCGTCCGGCCAGCACCGCGGCGACGCCTTGCTCCGAAACTCCGATCGACACCGCCCCTCGTGCATCCTTGCCCCAGGCACCGCTCAATCGCTCGACCTTCTCGTCATCGATCTGCACGACCTTGCCGCCAACGACCCCATAGGTGTGGGTCCGCGCGATGCTAGGACCGTAGCCGCCCCACGAGTCGATGTCTTGAGCCGTGCTGCCCCCGGCGGGCAGGGGGCTGGCGTCGCCGACGATGCGGACCGCTGTCACGTCAGGCACCTGGCGCAGCGTCCAGATGATCTGGGCTGACAGATGATTCTGCTCGGAGTCGGACAGCGCCATGAGATTCCTGGCGAACTCGACATCGGCGATGCCATCATCCGACACCGGCACCGAAGGCCGCAGCACGTCAGCCCCGGGAACGTACGTTCGCTCGGCCCCGTCCCCCGTGGCGTCCGGCCCGCGCGCCAGGCTCGCCATCAATCCTGTCGCCAGCTGGTCCCCCACCGGGAGGTGGATCGGGTCCGGCACGAGCCGGCTGCCGGGGCGGTCGAAGTAGAAGATGTCGAACGGCCGGAAGTAGTCGTCGAAGAACTTCCGGTTGACCAGCAGGCCCGGCTGCGGATTGGCGATGCGCCACTGGCCGTCGACGCGTTCAAGTCGATAGGTGATCGTGGCCGGCTCGGCCGTGCGGGTGTAATGACCCTGGCGGTCCAGCCGAGCATCCTCCGCAATGCCGAGTCGAACGTCGACCGGCGACTGGCTGCTCCTGCGGGCGCCCGACTCGTTTCGCGCGGCCAGGGTCGGCGAGACCTCGGGGTTGCGGTAGATCCGCACCCGTGACGCCGAGCTCCACGATGCCGCACCCTCGGGCGTCAGGAAGGCCGCCGCCGTGCCAGTCGACACAGGGTAAGCGAGCATCGCGTCGAGGTAACCGCGGACGATCTGCTGCGGGGACGCTCCCGCCGCAGGTCGGGCCGGGGTGTAGCGCACGGTGCTTTCTCCGAAGCCGCGATCGTCGGCCACCTTGGTCACCGGTCCCGCCGTCGGGATGCCGGCACACGCTGAGACGACCAGGAGTGCCGCGATCCCTGCCACCAGCCGGGACGTCGCAGGGCGGACTACGTCGATCATGCGAACACCGAGACGATTGCGGGAAACTTCGCCGTGCCCTCGGGCTTGGGGATCGTCAGCACGAACTCACTGCCCTCCCCGGGGCGACCCCACGCGTGCAGCGTGCCGCCGTGAAGTGCGGCATCCTCCCGGGAGATGGCCAGGCCCAGACCGGTCCCGCCCTGCGTGCGGGCCGGATCGGCGCGCCAAAACCGATCGAACACACGGAGATTCTCGTCCCCCGCGAGCCCCACGCCGAAGTCGCGCACCGACAATGACACGCACCGGTCGTTCTGAGCGACTTCGATCTCGATCACTGGCGATCCGCTGTACTTCGCCGCGTTCGTCAGCAGGTTGCGAACGATCCGATCGATGCGACGGATGTCCGCCTCCACGACAGCGGCATGGTCCACCCCGACGAGCCGGATCTCGATGCCCCCGCGCGCCACGACCGGGTCGTCGGCGGCCTCCTTCGCGACCTGCGCGAGATCGATCCGGTCGAGCTCCAGATCGGCAGCACCCGCGTCGAAGCGGCTCAGGTCGAGCAGATCGGTCAGGAGCGACTCGAAGCGGTCCAGCTCTCCCTTCAGCAGCTCGGCCGAGCGCGCAGTCTGCGGATCGAAGCGGGTACGCGAGTCGTACAGCACGGCGCTGGCCATCTGCACCGTCGTGAGTGGGGTGCGCAGCTCGTGCGACACGTCCGAGACGAATCGTTGCTGCAGCCGCGAAAGGTTCTCGAGGCGGCGGATCTGGCTCTGCAGGCTCGCCGCCATCTGGTTGAACGATGAGCTCAGACGGGCAATGTCATCCTCGCCGTCGACGTGCATGCGCTGTTCGAGGTTGCCGCTCGCATACCGCTCGGCGATGCGCCGGGCCAGGCGTACCGGGTCGAGGACCTGCCGAGACACCAGCCAGGCGACACCGCCGACCATGAGGACCATGGCCAGTCCACCCAGCGTCAGTGCACGCCGAACCAGGTCGAGCGTCGCCTGCTGATCGTTCATCGAGAACAGGTAGTACATCGCGTACGTGTCCCCGGTGGCCGGGGCGCGCAGCTGGCTGCCGACGACGACCGACGGCTCGGGATCCGCCGCACCGAGCAAGGCCAGGTCGGAGTAGCGCCAGAATGTGCCGGCCTCGCTTCGGACCGCCTTGTTCAGGTCAGCCGGCAACGAGCCGGGTTCGATCGCGGCGGACGACCGCACCGGTACCTGGCCACGCTTCTTCGACAGCGGTCCTTCGAGCACCAGCTCGTACGTGCGCTTGGCCCCACGGGAGGTCGTCAGCGAGTCGACCATGCGGGTCAGCGTCTGCGACTGTGTCGCCGGCTCGGTCTCGACCGCGGCGTCAAGCTGCGTCTGGGCGTAGTCGAATCCGGACCGAGCTTCCGAGATCGCCGCGACCCGCCGACCGTCGGCCAGACCGGCCGCCACATCTCGCAGGAGCGCCCACCCGGTCAAGGAGATCACCAGTGCGCTGAGCACGATGGTGCTGGTGACGACCCGGGCCTGGATCGAGCGTCGCCAGATCCTGACCACGCTCCGCATCATCGGCTCCCGGGAGGTCGCGGGGTCATGGCGTCGGGGTGATCGCCTGATATCCGACGCCGCGCACGGTGCGAATGATCTGCGGATTCTCGGCATCGTCCTCGATCTTCGACCGGAGCCGAGTCATGTGGACGTTGACGAGCTTGGTGTCGCCGGGGTGGTGGTAGCCCCACACCTTCTGCAGGAGGGACTCACGGGTGAACACCTGCGAGGGGTCGCCCAGCAGACAGGCGAGCAGATCGAATTCCAGGGGGGTGAGCTCGAGCGGCTCGCCCTTGCGCGACACGGTGTGCCCGGCCGGATCGAGCACGATGTCACCGAACTCCAGCGGGTCGGCGAGCTGATCCGATCGCCGGAGCCGGGCGCGGATGCGGGCCACGAGCTCGGTGTTCTTGAACGGCTTGGTGAGGTAGTCGTCCGCCCCGGCCTCGAGGCCGGCCACCACGTCAGGGGTGTCCGACTTGGCGGTCAGCATGATGATCGGCACCGCTGACTTCTCCCGGATCTGACGGCACACGCTCATGCCGTCCAGGCCCGGGAGCATCAGGTCCAACAGCACGACGTCAGGCTTGAACTGGGTGAACGCTGCCATCACCCGGTCGCCCGAACGGCACACCGCAGCCGTCAGCCCTTCACCCTCGAGCACGATGGTGAGCATCTCGGCGAGCGAGGCGTCGTCGTCGACAACAAGGACCCGATCGCGTTTGGTGCGTCGATAGCTCACCGGCGGCACCCTTCCGTCGGGACAAACAGCAACCACCGCAGCGGGTCAGGCCCGGCTGCGGTGGTGCTGTTCGGTACGAGATTCATGCGGTGACGCTACCTGCTCAGTAGCGGTAGTGGTCCGACTTGTAGGGCCCGGCGACGTCCACTCCGAGGTAGGCGGCCTGCTCCTTGGTGAGCTCGGTGAGCTCGACGCCGAGGGCATCGAGGTGCAGACGAGCAACCTCCTCGTCGAGGTGCTTCGGCAGGACATGGACGCCCAGCTCGTACTGGTCGGCCTTGGTGAAGAGCTCGATCTGCGCGAGGACCTGGTTCGTGAACGAGTTGGACATCACGAACGAGGGGTGGCCCGTGGCATTGCCCAGGTTGAGCAGGCGACCCTCGGACAGCACGATGACCTTCTTGCCGTCCTCGAAGATCCACTGGTGAACCTGAGGCTTGATCTCGTCCTTGACGATGCCGGGGATCTTCGCAAGTCCGGCCATGTTGATCTCGTTGTCGAAGTGGCCGATGTTGCCGACGATCGCCTGGTGCTTCATCTTCTGGAAGTCCTCGACCGTGATGATGTCGAAGTTGCCGGTCGTGGTGATGAAGATGTCAGCGGTCTCGACGACCGACTCCAGTCGCTTGACCTCATAGCCGTCCATCGCGGCCTGCAGGGCGCAGATGGGATCGATCTCGGTCACGATGACGCGAGCGCCCTGGCCGCGCAGCGACTCCGCCGAGCCCTTGCCGACGTCGCCGTAGCCGCACACGACGGCGACCTTGCCACCGATCATGACGTCGGTCGCACGGTTCAGACCGTCGATCAGCGAGTGGCGGCAACCATACTTGTTGTCGAACTTGCTCTTGGTGACCGAGTCGTTGACGTTGATCGCCGGGAAGAGCAGCGTGCCCTCGCGGAACCGGTCGTACAAGCGAAGCACGCCGGTCGTGGTCTCCTCGGACACGCCCTTGATGTCCTTTGAGATGTTCGTCCAGTGCTGCGGCCGCGCCTCGACCGAACGGGCCAGCACGCGCAGAACCTCCTTGAACTCCTCGTTGTCGGTGCTGTCCTGGGACGGCACGACGCCGGTCTTCTCGAACTCGACACCGAGATGCAGCAGCATCGTGATGTCGCCACCATCGTCGAGGAGCACGTTGGGGCCGCCTTCGGCGAAGTCGAAGACCTTCTCGGCCTCATCCCAGTACTCGGCGAGCGACTCGCCCTTCCAAGCGAAGACGGGCGTGCCCTTGGGCTCCTCGACCGTTCCGTCCCGGCCGACGACGACCGCAGCCGCAGCGTGGTCCTGGGTCGAGAAGATGTTGCACGTCGCCCAGCGGACGTCTGCGCCGAGATCCACGAGGGTCTCGATCAGCACAGCGGTCTGAATCGTCATGTGCAGCGAGCCGGCGATGCGGGCGCCGGCGAGCGGCTTGCTCTTGCCGTAACGCTCGCGCATGGCCACCAGGCCCGGCATCTCGTGCTCGGCGAGGTCGATTTCTTTGCGACCATACTCCGCGAGGGACAGGTCTGCGACGTTGTAATCCATGCTCGTCAGTCTACCGGCGGCCATGAGATCGCACCGAACCGACTCGGAGAATCCATCCGCGCCCGGCTTCGGAGGCAGCCCGCTGAGCGTACGGTGCCCGATGGGCTGTGACAGGTGTCACGCCGCAACCGATTCGGTGGAATCACCCATGCCAGAACACACGCCTCCAGACGCGGTCCGCTCGAGGTGTTCGGCATCTCGGTCAGCGCAACCTGATCTACTTCGGCATCACGGCACTCGTGCTCAACCTGATCGTCGCGGACCTCGGCACGTATGTGTGCCGGGCACTCTCGGTCGACGCGGGTGTCGATGACACTCACCCGACCGACTATCTGGCTGATGCCGGTCATCCGGAGGTCGTCGACCGGCTGGATCCCGTGTCGACCCCTCCCGTCGTTTGACTCCCGAACCGGAATGGGAACGGTCCTGCATCGGGGTGCGGGACCGTTCGCACGTGGCACTCAGTGGCTGGCAGCGTCGGGCGCTGCCGGCTGCTCCTCGGACACCCCGCCGGCCCGGAGGACATCCGGCTCCAGGTAGATCATCTCGGCCATCGGCTCGGCGGTCCTGGTCGCTCGCTCCGCCGCGTCGATGATGTCGGCGATGTCGGTTCCCGACGCTTCGGCGGCGATACCGATCTTGGCCGCGACCAGCAGCTCCTCGGGAGCGATGTGCAGCGTCTTCATGTGGATGATCCCGGTGACGCCGGACGTGGACTCGATCGCCGCACGCATCTTGGCGATCGAGTCGCGGGATGCCGCCTCGCCGATCAGCAGGCTCTTGACCTCGATCGCGAGAACGATCGCGACGACGATCAACAGGACACCGATGAAGGCCGTGCCCGCGACGTCGAAGTACGCGTTGCCGGTGACCAGCGACAGGCTCACCGCGAGGAAGGCCGCCACCAGACCCGTCAGCGCCGCAAAGTCCTCCAGCAGGATGACCGGAAGCTCGGGCGACTTCGCCCGTTGGATGAACTGCCACCAGGACTTGTCATCGCGCACCTTATTGCCCTCGATGATCGCGGTGCGGAACGACAGTGACTCCAGCACGATCGCGATGGCCAGCACGATCAGCGGGACGTACCGCCACTTGCTGTCGAGGCTGCCTCCGTGGCCACCCTGAAGCTCGTGGAACTTGTGGTACGCCTCGTAGAGGGCGAACAGCCCCCCGACGCTGAACAGCACGATCGACACGACGAAGGCGTAGATGTAACGCTCCCGACCGAAACCGAACGGGTGCTCCTCGGTCGCCTCCCGCTTCGATCGCTTCGCGCCCACCAACAGGAGAACCTGGTTGCCGGCGTCGGCGAGAGAGTGGATCGACTCGGCCAGCATCGAGGAGAAGCCGGTCAGCAGGAAGGCGATGAACTTCGTCACCGCGATACCCGTGTTCGCCAGCAGTGCCGCAAGGACGGCCTTGGTGTTGCCTTCAGTTGCCATCAGTCTCGCCTCATCGTCAACGAATCGAGCGGGCCTCGTCGACGAGCATCACCGGGATGTCGCGACGGACGGGATAGGCCAGGGCGCAGGCGCTGCAGACCAGCTCGCTGGCCTGGTCGTCGACGGCCAGGGTTGCTCGGCACTGTGGACACACGAGGATCTCAAGCAGGGCGGGGTCCAGATTCATGTGGCTCATCGTAGTGGCCGATGGCCCGCCACGTCTTGCCATGCTCCCGGCGGGCCCGACCTGCACCCGGACACGTCCCTCACGCGCGGATGACTGCGAGGACCTCGTCGCGTACCGCTGCCATCGTCCTGTCGTCATCTCCTTCGACGTTGAGCCGCAACAACGGCTCGGTGTTGGAGGCGCGCACATTGAACCACCAGGTGTCACCCGTGACGGTCAGCCCGTCGAGCATGTCCTGCGGCAGGTCCGCGTAGGCGTGGGTCAGCTCGGCCAGCACGGCCGGGGCATCTGCCACGGTGCTGTTGATCTCGCCGGAGGAGACGTAGCGCTCGTACTGAGACATGAGCTCGGAAACCGTTCCGGTGGTCTCGGCCAGCGCTGCCATGACGTGCAGGGCCGCGATCATGCCGGAGTCTGCGAGGAAGAAGTCCTTGAAGTAGAAGTGCCCCGAGTGCTCGCCACCGAACACCGCGCCCGTGCGAGCCATCTCGGCCTTGATCAGCGAGTGGCCGACCGGCGTACGCACCGCAGTCCCGCCGTTCTCCGCGATGATCTCGGGGACGGCCCGGGAGGTGATGACGTTGTGCAGGATCGTGGCACCCGGTGACTTCAGCAGCGCGCGGGAGGCAATCAGAGCCGTGATCGCCGAGGGTGAGACGACCTCACCCCTCTCGTCCACCACGAAGCAGCGGTCGGCGTCGCCGTCGAACGCCAGGCCGATGTCGGCACCGATCTCGCGCACCTTGGCCTGCAGGTCGACCAGCGTCGAGTGGTCGAGTGGATTGGCGTCGTGATTCGGGAACGTGCCGTCGAGCTCGAAGTACATCGGCGTCAGCTCGACGTCCAGCGTCGCAAACACCGACGGCACAGTGTGACCGGCCATGCCGTTGCCGGCGTCTGCGACGACGGCGAGCCGGCGGCCCACGGGCACCGGCACGATCTGGTGCAGGTAGGCGGCGTAACGGCTGAGCGCGTCGAGCTCGGCATAGGATCCGGTCGGCTCGGGAAGCTCGGTGCGGGCCAGGAACGTCGTCGCCTGCTCTGCGATGGCCGACAGGCCGGTGTCGAAGCCGATCGGCCTCGCGCCGGCGCGGCACAGCTTGATGCCGTTGTACTCCGCCGGGTTGTGGCTTGCAGTGATCATGGCGCCGGGCAGGTCGAGGTCGCCCGAAGCGAAGTACAGCAGGTCGGTCGAGGCCAGCCCGATTCCGATCACGTTGCCGCCCTGCGCGCGGACCCCGTCGGAGAACGCCGCGACCAGGCTCGGCGACGTGTCGCGCATGTCGTGACCGATCACGACGGTGCCTCGGCCTGCGTCGACGCCGGTCTCGAGGGCGAACGCCTCACCGAGTGCACGAGTCAGGACAGGGTCGAGCTGTTCGGGCGAGCGGCCACGCACGTCGTACGCCTTGACCACCTCCGCCAGACGGGGGTCAATCAAGATTCAGGCCTCACGAGTCGAAGTGCGGGGGGACCATCGGGCACCGGTGCAGGTGGGCGGCCTGCTTCTCGGACGGCGTCAGCGAGCGCGAGCAGATCATCCCGGCTCGGCTCCGCCGCGTGCGGATCAGGAGCGAGCCGCAGCACGTTCCAGCCCTGCGGTGCGGACATGCGTTGGGTGTGCTCGGCGCACAGGTCATAGGTGTGCGGCTCGGCGTAGGTCGCGAGTGGTCCCAGGACGGCGGTCTGGTCAGAGTAGACATAGGTCAGCGTCGCCACTGCCGTCTGCGCGCACGCCGAGCGCGTGCACCGTCTCACCACACCCACGTGGTGAGGGTAGCCGGACCGCCCGGCCGGGCGCGTTAGGCTCACCGCATGGATCATCTCGGTGGTGTCGTGAGCGGTCAGCGACCCGGGCGGATGCGCGATCGGCGCGGCCGGGGGCCACGCGGTCCGATCGCTCTGCCTGGTCCGCTCTCGCCGGGCAGCGTGCCGGTGCATCGCTCCACCCGTGCGACCTTCGATCTCCTGGTCGGTGATGTGATCGCGGCTCTTGAGCCGCACTTCGCGGTCGAGCCGGACCACGTGGAGATCGTCGTCGAAGAAGCTCCGTTGCTGCCTCCGGAGTGGACCGACGACGTGCCGCTGAGCGTCGTCTCGGCGGGCGCCGGAGGATCCCGCGTCGTCCTCTTCCGCATCCCGATCACCCAGCGCTGCGCTGGCCGGGACGAGCTCGAAGATCTGGTGTGGACCGTTGTCCTGGACCGGCTCTCCGAGCTGTGGCACATCTCGCCGGACCATCTGGACCCCCGGCCCCACTGACGAGGTCAGGAGATGGGACGGACCTGTGGGCCGAGCACCGTCACCGGTGCCGACGAGAGGGCAAGCGAGCTGATCCCGTCACCCTTGGCATACGTCGCCGCGGCGATGACCTTGCCGCGGGGGCGTACGACGAAATATGCGGCGTCCTGGGCGTCGAGCGCGAAATAGGTCGTGGTGCCGCCCTTGATCGTGACCGAGCTCGTCGTGAGCGGCTGCATACGGGCGTCGAACGCCTCCACGTCTGCCTTCGCGGTGCTGCCGGGCGCAGTCAGGACCAACCGCGGCACGCCGATCTTCGGTCCCACCGCGATCGGCACGATCGCCGGACCCGCGAGCGGCAGTGATGCCTCGGCGTAGGCGTAGTCCTTGGTGCCCGGTGACATGCGGACAGCGGCCGACACCGGGTGATCGGAGATCAACCGCAGCGCTTGCGAACCCGAACCAGCCGACTTCGGCACCACGATCGAGCGGGTCGAGCCGGCTGGAACCTTGATCTTGTCCAGACCCGATGGTGTGAAGGTGTTCTTGGGCCCGATGACCCGCACGTCGACCCGCGCCGTGACGGTGCCGGGATTGAGCAGCAGGAGCGTGCGACCAGCGGCACCCTTGGCGACTCCCCCGACGACCTGAACGCGACGCGGCGACAGCGTCGCGGAAGCGGGCTCGGTGCCTCGGAAGACCCCCGTCGCAAAGTCGTTCACCACTGCCGACAACGAGCCCCGCCGACGGACGAGATGCATCGCGAGCTCGGACTCGCCTGCGGCCAGCTCGTCGAGCCTGATCCTGCGGACCGAGGACGGTTCGACCACGATGCCCTCCGAGCCGATGGCGTCGATTTCGCCCTTGGGGCCCCACAGCGTCAGGTCGACCGCGGCCGGAGAATCGGCGAGGTTCGTCAGGATCAAGGTCGAGAAGTGCTTTCCTCCGGAACCGAGGCCCATCAGCCATGCGTCGTCGACGACACCGGGGCAGGAACCGACCACCAGCCCGCCTCCGTTCCCCTTGGGGGCCGTGCCGGCGAAGAACCCCACGGCGCCAGAGCCGCGTCCGCGCTGCTGAACCAGAACTCCCGGCCCGTCGACGACCGAGGTCCGCCAAATCGTCGGATCCTCCAACCCCCGGGCCCGGGTGCGGTCCGGTGACACCGTCGCCCTGGTGCGCGTACCGGGACGGATCTGCCCGGCGGCCACCGTGACCGCCGAGCCGGCAGGGCACGCGTACGCGGACTCGGTCACGGTGACACGGGACGGCGGCAGATTCGAGCCTGACCGAGAGGGAGCGATCATCGCCAGCACCACGAGCCCGATGGCCGCCACCGGGATCAGCAGGGCGCGGCACTTGCTCATGTGATCTCCTCGGTCTCGCCGTCGACCGAGACGTCAGGATCAGCCCGCCTGCGGATCGGTGCAGTCATCACGATGGCTACGACCCAAACCAATGCCTGCAGCACCACGACGATCCGATGCCACACCGAGGGTGCCGCTGACGTGAGGTCGGGTTCTGCGGCAAGGGTCCAGACGCGGGAGCCGGGCTGGTCGCTGCCCGAAGCCTCGAGCTTCGGGGCGGCGTCGATACGACGCGCCAGCTCGGGATCCACGTCGGGTGCGTAGATCGCGTCGATCCCAAACCCGCTGAGCGCTTCGATGTCGGCCGATGTGGCCTGCGCCAGGATTCGGCGGGTCACGGCGGTGAGCACCGCCGACTCCGAGGCAGTCGTGATCACGGCTTCCTGCCCCAGGAACGGTCCGTCCGCCGCCACGACCCGGTAGTCGACACCATTGGCGATGCTTCCGGTCAGGAGCAGCGTGTCACCCGCACGCTCGGCAAGGAAGACAGGCACAACCGTGGGACGGCCGTCGCCGACCGGGTCGTCGAGGCCTCGGACCAGCCACCACGCTCCGGTGCCGATCGGCAGGACGAGGGCCACCACGATCGCCGTGGCGAGTGCCGGGCGCGGCCATGACATCGCCGTAGGCACCGCGAGCAGGACGGCGGTGAGCAGGCCGCCGGACCACACGATGGCCGGCACGCCTACCCACGGCGTGATGTCTGCGGGGCCGGCTTGGGTGGAATACGTCACGAGGGTCCCGGCCAGCGCGGCTGCGAGCCCCAGCAGCGCGACCAGCCAGGAGATGATCACTCCGCTCCGCGTGCGGCGTGGGATCAACGCGAGGAGCGCCAGGACCAGCAGGCCCACGGTCAGCCACTCCGGCGCCGCCTGGGTCGCGCCGGCGCGACCCAGCACGACGTCCCGAATCGTTGCCGAGCCGGGCAGCGGGTAGCCAGCCTCCCACCAGACACGCCATGGCCGAAGCGCCCGTTGAGCAAGCCACGGACCGAGCAGGACGAGTGGCACGGCGGCGGCGAGCGCCAGCTGACGCCGGACCCACCGGCCCTCGGCGTACCACAGCACCAGCAGCCCGCCCAGGCTCAGCACGAGGACGATCGGCGCGAACGCTGAGGCCAGCGCGACCCAGACTCCGAGGCGCAGAGCGAGCTGCCAGCCGGGTTTCTCTGCGAGCTGCCAGGCGGTGTTGGCAATGATCGGCAGCAGGACCATGGCCACGACAGTCCCGATCCGACCCTCGTTCACCGCTCCCACCGCCACGCCACACAGCGCGTAGGAGATGGCCCAGACGATGCGCGGGATCCGATGCGCGCTGATCTGGCGTCCGAAGCGGTGCGCGGTCAGTGCGGCCAGCGGGACGGCGAAGACCAGGAGCGTCGTCACCAGCAGCCCGGGGGCGAACCAGACCGGCGTCGACAGGATCGCGAGCGGGAACGCGAAGGCCGGTGGCAGCACGTCGGTCGGCAGCCCGACATCCTGCCGACTTGCCAGGGCAAGCTGCCACCATCCGCCCGCCGACTCCGGTGACGGTGGAAGGGCTCCGCCGTTCAGATTGCCGCTCAGAATCGCTCGTCCGGCGATGAGCGAGAGCACGATCAGGGCGAGGACCACGGCCAGCCAGGGCCGGCGCCGAAACAGGGACGGTCCGTCGTCGAGATCGACTGCCTCGTCCGGCGCCTGGTCGAGCGTCGTTGACCGGCGGCCGACGGTCTCGATCGCCTCCGGCTTGACCAGCGCTGTCACGGTGTGACGGGCGATGTCGAGGCCATGCTGGTACGGCAACCAGAACGGCGCGAACAATCCTTGGATCTCCCGGTGATCGCGTCGCACCGAGGGCCGCCGCCGGCGCCGGGCCCCGACGAGGCGGCGCGGATGGAGGTAGACCGAACGAAGCGCGCGCAGCTCGTCGCCGGCCGCCTCAGGATCCTTGCCGATCATCAGGGCGGCGACTCGTAGCAGGGAGCCGAAGAGCAGGCGTAGGTACTGCCACAGGAAGCGTGGCATCGGGGTGTTCGCGAGCATCGTGTAGAGCGCCGCACGACGCGGCTCCCACCCAGGCACGTCACCCGCCGTGCGGGACCGGGTGCCGCGCTCGCTGGCCTCGGCGTGGAACATCACCGCGGTCGGTGCGGTCATCGTGCGGTAGCCGGCCCGCGCGACCCGCCAACCCAGGTCGATGTCGTCGAAGAACAGCGGGAGGTTGGGGTCGAGTCCGCCGAGCTCGTCCCACACGTCGCGCCGGATCAGCATGCCGGACGTGTTGACCGCAAGAACGTCACGGGGCCGGTCGTGCTGGCCGGCGTCGGGCTCACCGGTCTCCAGACCGGTCTCGCGTGATCCCGTTGCCGTGATCGTCAGACCGACCTCAAGAAGACGTCGCAGCGAGGGCCACTCGCGGATCTTGGGGCCGACCGCGGCGATGTCGGTCGCCGAGGTCGCGGTGTCGAGCAGGCCTGAGAGCGTGCCGGGCAGCACAGAGGCATCGTCGTGCAACAGCCAGATCCAGTCCGTCCGCGGCATCGACTCCAGCCCGAGTCGCACGGCGTCCCCGAATCCGGTGCCGGACGGGGCATAGGTGATGCGCTCGGCGCCGAACGAGTCACGGAGCAGATCAGCACTCCCGTCGGTCGAGCTGACGTCCACGACCTGCCATGACGTGGGGGCGTGGAACATGTCGCTGAACGATGCGAGGACCTTGGGTAGCCACCTGGCGCCGTTGTGGGCGACCAGCACCGCACCCACGGTCGGTGGATCATCGAGCCAATGGCGCGTCGTACTGGTCTCGTCCACGAGGATCAAGCCTAGTGGACGAGATGAAACGCGGCTCAGGCCCGTTTCTTGAGCTTGCGACGCTCCCGCTCGGACAGACCGCCCCAGATGCCGAACCGCTCATCATGTGCCAGGGCGTACTCGAGGCACTCTCCACGGACGTCACACGTCAGGCATACTCGTTTTGCCTCGCGCGTGGATCCACCCTTCTCGGGGAAGAAGGCCTCGGGATCTGTCTGAGCGCAGAGTGCGCGCTCCTGCCACATGAGTTCTTCATCGAGCTCCTGCGGCTGACCCAGATCGAATGACATACATGGAATTACAGTCCTGTCACCTGTCACAAGTCAAGCCGAATGGCAAGATTCACCAAATCTCCGGCGTGTCGCCCGCCTGACGGACACCCGGGACGGCACGACACAATGGGTCACATGCGGATCACGGTGATAGTCGGCGGCGAAGGCGCACCCTTCGCGCACGACCTGGTGGGCCACCTCGAACCTGGCGACGAGCTCGTCCTCGTGACCCCCACCATGCTCGACCGGTGGGCGACGGGCCTCAAGGTGTGCCCCGATGTCGACGCGCTGCTGGTTGCCGGCACCGCCCACGCGACCCACGAGGTGGCCGACGAGCCGATAGCGATCGGCTACCTGCCCGCCTGGCAACGTTCCAGCGATGCGGTTGTCGCGGCCCAGCTCGTCCGCACCGACCTGCTCGGCGCGGGCTACACCCTGACCGAGAGCACGTCTGCGATCGCGGCGCGCCGCGATCTCGGCTTCACTGTCCTGCCGGCCACCGACGATCGGGCCGAGCTGCACGCCGTCGTGGACTCCCCCGAGGGGCAGCGCGCGATCCACCTGGCCGAGGTGCTGGCCGATCCGTCCGCCCACGAGGTCAAGGAGCTGGTCCTGGTCGCGGAGACGTGGTCGGTGTCCGACGCCGTTCGAGCGGTGATCGGCTCCTCCGACGTCCTCGTGCTGGGCCCGAGCAGCCGCACGCTGACGATCGACCCGGTCCTGCGTGTCCCTGGACTGCGCGACGCGATCAGGGCCGACCTTCCGGTGCTGGTCGTGGATCACGCCGAGACCGCGCCGCACGACCTGGTCCGGGTCGCGGGTCAGCGCGAGGACGACCCGGGCGACGCCGCTGGGGTGGTCGCCGACGCCGCGACCGTCGTCATGAGGGCTCGCGAGATCATCCGATGAAGACGCTCGACCACCTGCTCAGCGCCTCGCCGGATCCCTCCCAGCCGCTCGTGACGTTCTACGACATGGCCACCGGCGAACGGGTCGAGCTCAGCACCGTCACGATGGCCAACTGGGTCGCCAAGACGAGCAACTTCCTGGTCGATGACCTCGACGCCACCCTCGGTACCCGAATCCGCCTCGGGCTGCCGAGTCATTGGCTCACGATGGTCTGGATCCTCTCGGCGTGGAAGGTCGGTGCCGCGATCGTCGACGACGCAGCCGACATCGGAGTCAGCGGTCCCGATCTGGTCGCCGACGAGTCGGTCCGGGTCGCTGCGTCCCTGCGCCCGCTGGGCGGCCGGTTCCCGGTGGCGCCAGAAGGCTTCCTGGACCTGGGCGCCGAAGTACCCGGTCACGGCGATCACTTCATGGCGCTCGACCTGCCCGGCCCCGACTCGGTTGCGCTGGACCTTGCCGGGTCCGTCAGCACCCACGCCGAGCTCCTCACCTCGGCCCCACCGAGCAGTGACCGACGGCTCGTCACTCCGGGCACCACCGGGCGCGATGCAGGCTTGATCGTCGGAGCATGTCTCGGTGGCGGATCCCTCGTGATCGTCTCGTCCGCCTCGGCCGAGCAGATCTCTGCGGTACGCGCGCAGGAGGGCGCCCATATCCACTAGAGCGATCCACTACACTCGACGATGCCTCGACGGCTGTTCGTCGGGCGCCCCCGGAGAGCCTGAACAGTAGGGACACCACACGGATGACAACCGCTGAGGACGCGGCGCGCCTGGGCCTTCACAAGGTTGGCGGCCGGCCCCCGCTGCGCGACTATGTCGCCGAGGTCTGGAAGCGTCGGATCTTCATCTACTCGATGGCACGCTTCAAGATCGAGTCGGAGAACCAGCAAAACTCTCTCGGCATGCTGTGGGTCGTGCTCAAACCGCTGCTCAACGCTCTGGTGTACGGCCTGATCTTCGGCCTCCTGCTCGGCAGCAGCAGCCGTCCCGAGCACTTCGTCGAGTTCCTCATCATCGGCGTGTTCGTGTTCGAGTTCTTCGCCCAGTCGTGGAGCGGCGGCGGCAAGGCCATCACCAACAACGCCGCCCTGGTGCAGAGCCTGTCGTTCCCGCGGATGGTCCTTCCGCTCGCGGCCGTCACGCAGCGCTTCCTGCAGTTCCTGCCGACCGTCGTGATCATGTTGGTCTTCCTGCTGATCAGCGGTGGTCTCGGTGCGGCCGATCTCAACTGGCTGCTGATCATCCCGATCTTCGGGCTGTACTTCGTGTTCAACTGCGGCCTGGCCCTGGTGACAGCGCGGCTGTCGGTGCACTGGCGTGACCTCAACAACTTCCTGCCGTTCATGACCCGCTTCTTCTTCTACACGACCGGGATCTTCTTCAGCGTCGAGAAGCGCTTCGGTGACCACCCCACGATCATGCGGATCTCCGACATCCAGCCGATCCACGAGTTCCTCAGCCTGGCCCGCTCCGCCCTCCTGCAAGGCTCGGACTACGGCTTCGACCTGCGGTACTGGCTCTTCGCGAGCGCGTGGTCGATCGGGCTGTTCACCTTCGGGGTCTGGTTCTTCTGGCGCGCCGAGGAGAGGTACGGACGTGTCGACTGAGCTGCCGAACCTGCAACCAACCCCACCAACGGACCGCAAGCCCGTGGTGATCGTCGACGACGTGCACGTCGAGTACAAGGTGTTCGCCACCGGCAAGCGCCCCACTGCAGCGGACCGGCGCTCCAAGGCCCTGCGCGGGCGCACCAAGCAGATGCGCACCGTCCACGCTCTGCGCGGCGTCTCGTTCACGGCGTACGAAGAGGACAGCATCGGCGTCATCGGCACGAACGGCTCGGGCAAGTCGACTTTGATGCGCGCGATCGTGGGCCTGACGCCAGCGAGCCGCGGTGCGATCTACGCGACCTCGCGCCCCAGCCTGCTGGGCGTCGGCGCGGCCTTGCTCAAGGACCTGTCCGGCGAACGCAACATCATCCTGGGAGGCCTGGCGATGGGCTTCACGATGGACGAGATCGACGCGAACTATGAGGAGATCGTGAAGTTCTCGGGCCTGGAGAAATTCATCGACCTGCCAATGCGCTCGTACTCCTCGGGCATGACGGCGCGCCTCAAGTTCGCCCTCGCCAGCGTGCAGACCCACGACATCCTGATCGTCGACGAGGCGCTCGCCGTCGGTGACCGAAAGTTCCGTCAGCGCAGCGAGCAGCGCATCAGGGAGATTCGCGACAACGCAGGAACGGTCTTCCTGGTGAGCCACTCGATGCAGTCGATCCGCGACACCTGCAGCCGGGTCATCTGGCTCGACCAGGGCACACTCGTCATGGACGGCGAGCCCAACGAGGTCATCGAGGCCTACAACACCGCCCAGGACAAGTAGCGAGGTGCTCGACCGGCGCTAGCAGGTCGCGTTGAGATCGTCCGCGTTGTTGGACGCGCGACCCGAGGTGTCCGGAGTGGCTGAGGGATTCGGGGCGGCCACACCCTCGGACTTGTCGATGGCCTTCTGGATCGCCGCCTGGATCGCCGGGAAGTCCGGCGTCACGGGACTGAACCGAGGCGGGACCACCGAGACCGTGCGGATCTTCTGCCCCCTCGACTTCAGCGCGAGGTCGGCGAACTGACCAAGCTCCTTGGCAGGAATGTTTGTGCTGAGCAGCTCCTTGCCCGACTTGGCGATCTCCGTCGCATTGAGCAGGACGGTCTGCGGGCTGAGCTGCGCGGTCATCGCGGCCATCAGACACTTCTGTCGGCCCATGCGCGTGTAGTCATCGGACTGGACCCTGCTCCGGGCGTACCAGAGCGCCTTCTGGCCGTCGAGCTTCTGCTCTCCCGGCTCGATGTAGAGGTTCTTGTAGGCGTCGTCATGGCCGAACATCGCGATGCGGGTCTTGACGTCCATGGTCACACCGCCCACTGCGTCGACCAGTCCTTTGAACCCGTCGAGGTTGACCATCACGAAGTAGTTGATCGTGAGATTCGTGACTCCCTGCACCGCGTCGATCGTGGCGTCCAGACCGGGGTCCTTGCTGTCGGGATACAGGTCGGTGCGGTTCTCCGCCGTGGTGTGAACCGCGTTGAGCAGACAATCCGGGACGCAGTTGAAGCCGTATGGATATACGGTCCGCATCGGCGACCCCTCCGAGAACGGCACGTTCTGCAGGTTGCGCGGAAGCGACACCAGGACCACCTTGCCGGTGTCAGCGTCGATGCTTGCGACCGTCAGGGAGTCCGGCCGTACACCGGTGCGATCGGAGCGCGCATCCGAGCCGACCAGCAGAATGTTGTAGCGACCCTTCAGCGGCGCGGAGGTCGCGGTGGCCTTGAAGACCGTCTTGACCGTCTCGCGAGAGACCTGGATGAGCTGCGAGGCGTACGCCGCGGATCCCGCGACGCCGGTGATGATCGTCAGATTGATCACCGTGATGACAGCTGCGCGTCCGAAGTTGAGCCGGAAGGGCGAGCCCAGACGCCATGCGTCGACAAACAGGGCGACCCACAGCACAGCCACGACGACCATACCGGCGCGCGCCAGCAGCAGCATGTCCGGATCGGTGAACCAGCCCAGCACCTGAGCGCGGTCAGTGCGGACCTTCCACAGCAGGTAGCCGCCGGCGCTGAGCACACCGAGCCACACGGTCACCGCGAACCAGCCGATACCTCGTCTGCCGGCTGCGATGTGGCCCGACCCGGGCACCGCGATCGTCATGAGGCACAGCAGCAGGGCGCGCCGGAAGCGAACGCGCGGCGAGTCCAGGTGATTGTCCTGGTAGCCGCGGCCCAACAGACTCGCGCGATGCGACATGCGTTCCTCACCCGATGGCCGACGAAACATCAAGTATGACCGACGGTCGCGATAAATCTCGCATCGTCTCGAGCGATCTCAGGGTCCGCTCAGGATGCCGCCACCGCTCAGCAGGACGCGCCGAGATCCGAGCTCTGATTGGCCTTGCGGGGATCGCTTGCCTCGTCGCCAGACGCGGGCATCTTCAGCTTCGCCCGGGTGAGGCCGATCTTGGCCGTGCTGTGCCCTTCGGCCTTGGCGATCGCACCGTCCACGAGTCGCCGGACCTTCGCGAAGTCGGGGTTGCCGGTGTAGATCACCGGTGGGACCAGCGAGACCGTCGACACCTTCTGCGTCTTGGCCTTGAGAGCGAGCTCGACGAAGACGTCGAGGTCCTGCTTCGGGATGTCGGTCGTCAGCAACGCCTTGCTCGAGCTGGCAATCTTCTCGACGTTGAGGAGAACCTTCTGCGGGCTGAGCTGTTGCAGCATCGCGTTCATCACGCACTTCTGCCGACCCATCCTGGAGAAGTCGTCGTTCTGCACGCGGCTGCGGGAGTACCACAGCGTCTGGTCCCCCGTCAGATCTTGCTCGCCGGCCTCGATCCAGCCACGGATCGGCGAGCCGATGCCCCCGATCGCGGTGCGCTCCTTGACATCCATGCGGACGCCGCCGACGGCGTCGACGAGCTTGGAGAAGCCGTGCATGTTGACCATCGCGTAGTAGTTGAGCTTGAGGCCGGTGATCTCTTTGACTGCACCCATCGTTGCCTTGATTCCGGGGCTCTTCTCGCTGAACAGGTCCGCGTGGTCGTTGGCCCACGTGTTGACCCCATTGAGCTCGCAGCCCTCGCAGTTGAAGCCGTTCGGGAACTGCTTGTCCATCACCGAGCCCGACGGGAACGGGATGTCCTGCAGGTTGCGGGGCAGACCGACGAGCACCGTCCGACCCGTGTCACGGTCGATGCTCGCGACAGTCAGGGAGTCGGGTCGCAGGCCGCTGCGGTCGGGACCGGAGTCGCCACCCAGGAGCAGGACGTTGTAGCGACCCTCCTGCGGCTTGGACACCGTGTCGGCGACGAAGACGCTGTCGATGAACGAGGTCTGCACCGCGACGAGGTGCGCCGCGAAGAACAGGGTCCCGGCCGTCACGAAGCACAGGCCTGCATTCAGTCCCGTCATCCAGAGGCGGTGCCGCCGGTCCAGCTCGAGCGGTCGGCCGAGACGCCAGGCGTCGATCAGCAGGGCGACCCACGCGACCGCGCCGGCGATGAGTACCCATCGACCGATCGTCAGGAGCCGGGTGTCCAGGACCAGCGAAAGCATGCCCTGGCGTGAGGTCAGCATGAGAAACAGCAGCAGTCCAGCCACCGCGAGAAAACCAAGCCACACCCGGATGGCGATGCGGCCGACCTGCCTGTTGCCCATCACGAGCTGGGCGGACCCGGGCATCAGGAGGGTCATGAACGTGAGGGTCAGCGCGCGGCGAAACTGGATACGAGCCGATGTGTCGGCCGGACGGGCATAAGACCCGCCCAGCACGCTCGAACGAACGTCAGACATGGTTTCCTCACATGGGGAAGAGGCTGAGGCGATTCTCAGTATCCACACAAACCCTCGATCTGAGGTTGAGGGCGCGCCGCGAGTCTTCGGATTTTCCCGGCTCGCGCCACTGGTCGCTGCCGAGGCTGCGTACCGGGGTCCGGTACGGTCATCCACATGTCAGACCAGCGCCCCGACGGCGGATACGGGTGGTTGTACGGCGAGGACCGACCGACCCGGCCCACACCCCGGCAGCCCGGCTCCGATCTCCCCCCGCCCAACCTCCCCCCGCCGGGTCGACGTGGCACCGGGTCCGTACCCCCCGCTTCGCGGAGGCCTCGCAGGAAGCGCGGCATCGGGCGGGTCATCGGCCTTCTCGTGCTGGCTTGGATCGTGTTTCTCGTAGCCGTTCCGATCTGGGCCTGGAGCCAGATCGAGAAGGTCGACGCCTCGCCGGCGACCGGTCGACCTGCCGAGCAGCCTGGCACGACCTACCTCCTGGTCGGCTCCGACAGCCGCCGCGGCCTGACCAAGGCCGAGCAGAAGGACCTCTCGACCGGTGGGGACGGCGGTGGCCGGGGTCGCACCGACACGATCATGCTGCTGCACACCGGCGGCGGGCCCAGCCTCCTGATGTCACTCCCCCGCGACTCGCTCGTCGAGATCCCCGGTTACGGCCGCACCAAGATCAACGCCGCCTACGCGTACGGCGGTCCCAAGCTCCTGGTCCGGACGATCGAGAAGAACACCGGCATCCGCGTCGACGACTACATCGAGGTCGGCTTCGGCGGCCTGGTGAAGGTTGTGGACTCTCTCGGCGGAGTCGAGATCTGTCCCAAGCAACGACTCAAGGACAAGGACTCCGGCCTCGACGTCCAGAAGGGGTGCCAGAACGCCGACGGCCGGACCGCGCTGGCGTACTCGCGCAACCGCCACGCGTACGCCACGCAGGACATCCAGCGGGTGCAGAGCCAGCGCGAGGTGCTCGGCTCCATCGCCGCGAAGGCCAAGTCGCCGTGGACCGTGGTCAATCCGCTGCGTTACCTGAGCGTCGCCAACGGCGCCTCCGGCTCGCTGCGGATCGGCGATGATGTCGGACCGATCGCGCTGTTCCGCTTCGCTCTCGCGCTCTCCGCGTCGATGGGCGGCGAGGGGCTCAACTGCACCGTCCCGCTACGCGACTTTGCGGTCAACTGGGATCCCGACCGGGCACCCAAGATGTTCGACCGCATCAAGACGGACCGCACCGACCAGATCGGCGACCTGTGCACCAAGGACGGCCTGCCCAAGACGTGAGGCGTGCCCCGATAGGTTTGACCGCATGACTTCTGCGGATCACCCCGGCGCACACGCCCACGGCATCGCGACCCTGACGACGGACGGCACGGTCCTCGATGTCTGGTATCCCGAGCCCCGACTGGGCCCTGCATCCGCCGAGGAGCCGGAGACGCCCGAGCTCGCCGCGCTCGCCGGAGACGATGACGTCCGTCAGGTCCGCACCGTCGTGGTGCACACGACGATCGCCGACCTGCAGCAACCACCGGTCGACCCCTACGACGTCTACCTGCGGCTGCACCTGCTGTCCCACCGCCTGGTGGCGCCACACGGCCAGAACCTCGATGGGCTGTTCGGTCTGCTGACCAACGTGGTGTGGACCTCGATCGGACCGTGCGCAGTCGCCGGTTTCGAGTCCACTCGCGCACGGGCGCGGGCGGCCGGACTGCACGTCCAGGTCACAAGCATCGACAAGTTCCCACGCATGACCGACTACGTCGTCCCGTCCGGCGTCCGGATCGGCGACGCCGACCGGGTACGTCTGGGCGCACACCTGGCCGAAGGCACGACCGTGATGCACGAGGGATTCGTCAACTTCAACGCCGGCACGCTCGGCACCGCGATGGTCGAGGGCCGGATCTCGGCCGGCGTCGTCGTCGGCGACGGCTCCGACATCGGTGGCGGCGCCTCGATCATGGGCACCCTGTCCGGCGGCGGCAAACAGGTCGTCAGCGTCGGAGCCAACAGCCTCATCGGCGCAAACGCCGGCATCGGCATCTCGCTGGGCGACGACTGCGTGGTCGCCGCAGGCACCTACGTCACGGCCGGTTCGAAGGTCACGATGCCCGACGGCATTGTCGTGAAGGCTGCCGAGCTGTCCGGGCGGGACGGCATCCTGTTCCTCACCAACAGCCAGACCGGCACGATCGAAGCACGGCCGCGTGGCAAGCGCACGGGGATCGAGCTCAACGCCGCGCTCCACGCCAACTAACCGTGCGGTTCCGCTGGTTCGTCGCGTTGGGACTGGTCGCCGCTGTCGCGCTGGTCGCGATGACGCTTCGCGACCGCACGCCGATGCGCAGCGAGTTCTGCGTCGCCGAGGTCGGCACGGTCCGGGCGCAGATCGATCTCGAGCAGGGGCAGTGGAGTGCCTTGATGGCCGCCATCGCACAGCGGCGGGGGCTGCCACCGCGAGCCACCACGATCGCGATCGCGACAGCGTTCCAGGAGTCCAAGATCCACAACATCGACTACGGCGACCGCGACTCGCTCGGACTGTTCCAGCAGCGCCCGTCACAAGGGTGGGGCACCAGCGCCCAGGTCAACGATCCCCACTACTCGATCGGGGCGTTCTACGACGCGCTCGTCAAGGTCAAGGGATACGGCTCGATGGAGATCACCAAGGCGGCGCAGAAGGTGCAGCGATCGGCGTTTCCCGGGGCGTACGCACAGCACGAGGACTACGCCCGGGCGCTGGCGTCGACGCTGCGCGGCTACAGCCCGGCGAAGTTCACCTGCCAGATCAATCCGACCGGTGGCGGCAGCCTCACGGCGGTCACCCGGGACGTCACGAAGGCCTTCGGCGAGATCGCGGTCACGACCAACCGTGACGAGGCCTCATACCCGTTGAGCGGCACACCCGCCGACGTGAAGGCGCGGGGCTGGGCGATCGCGCACTACCTGGTCGGGAACGCCTCCACCCTCGGCATCAGCACGGTGACCTTCGGCAACCGCCAGTGGGATGCCGCCGGATCCGATCAGGGCTGGACGCCACGCTCGGGGGTCGACTCCGACACCGTGCGGGTCTCGACCAACTGAGCGTCGCCAGGGTGGTCCGAGCTGGACGTCAGGACAGGCGGTCGACCGCAGCGGCGACGCGCTCGTCGGTCGCGGTGAAAGCAACCCGGACGTGCTGGCCACCCGCCAGGCCGTAGAAGTCGCCCGGCGCCGCCAGGATGCCGCGCTCAGCGAGCCAGTCGATCGTGTCGCGACACGGCTCGCCACGAGTCATCCAGAGATACAGCGCGCCCTCGGAGTGCTCGATCGTGAACCCCGCCGCCTCGAAAGCGCGACGCAGGTCGGCACGCCGAGCAGCGTAGGTCTTGCGCTGCCGGTCCACATGCGTGTCGTCCGCAAGTGCCGCCGCCATCGCAGCCTGCACGGGCGTCGGGACCATGAACCCCAGGTGCTTGCGCACCGCGAGCAGCTCGTCGACGATCGTCTGGTCGCCGGCCACGAACGCATCCCGATAGCCCGCGAGATTGGACCGCTTGGACAGCGAGTGGACCGCCAGCAGGCCCTCGAAGGAGCCCCCGCAGACGTCGGGATGCAGCACTGACACCGGCGACCCCTCCCATGCGAACTCCAGATAGCACTCGTCGGACACGACCAGCGTGCCGCGCTCCCGCGCCCAGTCCACGACCTTGCGCAGGTGATCGGGGCCGAGGATGCGACCGCTGGGATTGCCCGGGGAGTTGACGTAGACGAGAGCTGGGACACGCGGGCCCAGCGACAGCGTCGAATCGGTCGCGATGACCTCGCAGCCGGCGTAGCGGGCACCCACCTCATACGTGGGATATGCGAGCTCCGGCACGACGACCAGAGCATTCGGACCCAGCCCCAGCTGGGTCGGCAGATTCGCGATCAGCTCCTTGGAGCCGATCGTCGGCAGCACCTGTTCCGCGCCGAGGCTGAGCACTCCGAATCGGCGCTCCAACCAGTCGGCGGCCGCCTGGCGCAATGGCGCGGGTCCGAGAACCGTGGGATAGCCGGGCGCGTCAGCCGCGTCAACCAAGGCCTGACGAGCCACGTCGGGGGTCGGGTCGACCGGCGTGCCGATCGACAGGTCGACGATTCCGCCGGGATGCTCGGCGGCCCGCGCCTTGGCTCCCGCAAGCGTGTCCCACGGGAAGTCCGGGAATCTTGCCGAGACCCGGCCAAGGCCGCGCTGGGTCATTCGTGGATCTGCGGAGGCAGTGCGGCGATCAGTGGGTGGTCCTTGTCAATGACGCCGAGCTTGGCTGCACCACCGGGCGAGCCGATGTCGTCGAAGAAGTCGACGTTGGCGGCGTAGTAGTCCTTCCACTCCGGCGGGGTGTCGTCCTCGTAGAAGATCGCCTCGACCGGGCACACCGGCTCGCACGCACCACAGTCGACGCACTCGTCAGGTTGGATGTAGAGCATCCGGTTGCCCTCGTAGATGCAGTCCACGGGACACTCGTCCACACAAGCGCGGTCCTTGAGGTCCACACACGGCTGGGCGATCACGTACGTCACGAGCATTTCTCCTTCGACGAGCTGGTTCCAGTATCCCGAACGGCTCACGGCCACCGCACAGAAGGTCCACCCCAACGGCATGGAAGTCTTCACCCATGACTCTAGACGGCTCAGCGGTGGGTCGGCGCATCGTCGTCCGGCATGAGACGGGTGGTGTCGGTCCCTCCGGCGGACCCGAGCTCAGCGACGTCATCGGGCGAGTGGTCGCGGTCGACGATCAGTCCGTCACCGTCGAGCTTCGGGACGGTCGTTTCCGGGAGGTCGCCATCACGACCATCGTCACCTGGAAGCCCGTGCCTG
>NZ_JBAVDI010000119.1:0-2343 GCF_049587115.1 Aeromicrobium sp. | reverse complement strand
GTGCTTCTTCGCGCTCAAGGACGGTCGCCGGTTCGTCCCGTGGCTACGCGCAAGAACCGGGGACCGAGTCGGTCACCACGTGGCCGAGGTCGGCACCCGAGCCTGGTCCACCCTCGGAGGGTTCGTACGTACTCAAGCCCTGGTCGGGCTGATCGACGCGGTGCTGATCGGCTTGGGGTTGGTGATCGTCGGAGTGCCACTGGCACTCCCCCTTGCCATGCTCACCTTCGTGGCGGCGTTCGCGCCCATCATCGGTGCGGTCGCCGTCGGCGCCGTCGCGGTGCTGGTCGCACTCGTAGCCAACGGCTGGGTGGCGGCGCTGACCGTGTTCGCCATCGTGCTCGTGGTGCAGCAGCTCGAGGGCAACCTGTTCCTGCCGTGGCTGCAGGGCAAGACGTTGAACCTGCACGCGAGCGTGGTGCTCCTCACCGTCGTGCTGGGGTCAACACTGTTCGGGGTGGCTGGCGCGTTCCTCGGCGTCCCCGCCGTGGCGGTCGCTGCCGTCGTGCTGCGCTACCTCGATGAAGTGGTCGCCGCCAGGTCCACACCACCACCGGACCCGACTGACGGCTCCGAGCACGCCAACAGCGACAGCGATGACGCGACCGAGGACCAGGATCGTGATATCGAGACAGCCTGAGTGCGCTCGGTAGGACACGCCCCATCGCTAGCCGTGATCTCCAGCTCGGCTGCTGCTGCTCGACCTCTAGCCGGGAGTCCGCATGGCCCAACCGCTTTTCCAGAGTGATGACGCCTCATCGGTGCAGTTCCGGTGGGTGTTGAGCGGCAGCCACGACGAGGTCACCGGCGAGCACACCTCGCTGAGGTTGTCCGGCCGGATCGAGGGCATCGACCTGGCCGGGCTCGCCGAGGTGTTGACCCGTGCGTCGCGTCAGGTCGAACACACGCTTGTCATCGACCTCCGTGGTCTCGATGCGTGGTCGGTACGTGCCCAAGCGATGGTCCTGACGTGTGCCCAGCGCCTCGCCAGGCGCAGCGCCCGCATGGTCTTCTACAGTCCTAGCCCAGCCCTGCGGAGGCAGAGCACGGCCTTGGGGGTCTTCGAGTTCATCCAGACACTGGATCCTCCCCCCACCCCGCGACGCCGATCCCTGACATCGGTGTCAGGGGACAGGGATAGGCGTCGGGACCTTTCGGTCGACTCAACTCGCCCGCGGACCGTTTCCTCGAGGCGCGCACAGGCAGAGGGTGCACCGCTCGCGCTGCCGCCGGCGAGAGTGGCGCTGGCGTCGTGGGAAACCGACGGCGGCGCGACGGACCAGGGAATCGTAAAAGGAGAGCTGTGAAGATCCAGACGCTCCTGACCAGCAAGTTCGATCGCATGGACAGTCGAGACGGCAGCCACACCATTCGTGGCCACCGAAGATGATCGCAGCGAGCGACGCGCCACGACGGCTCTGCAAGCACGCACGAATCGCGCTTGGATCCCCGTGCACCGGCTACGACACCAGCATCGCGATCGAGTAGGAACTACGCTCCGATCAGATTTTCATCGGTACACAGAATCTTCCGCAGCCCGACGACCACTCGAGGGAGAATCGACATGGACGTCCCTACCTGGGCGTGGGCACTCACCGTGGCTGGCATCGTGGCGATGCTGGTCTATGACTTCGTCTTCCACACTCGGAAGGCGCACGTGCCGACCCTTCGCGAGGCCACGATCTGGTCTGCGGTCTACGTCGGAATCGCACTGCTCTTCGGGGTCCTGGTCCTCGTCTTCGGCGGCGCCACCCTCGGCGGGGAGTACTTTGCCGGCTACATCACCGAGAAGGCACTCTCGATCGACAATCTCTTCGTCTTTCTGATCATCATGGGCAGCTTCCGTGTCCCTCGCGAGGACCAGCAGAAGGTCCTGCTGTTCGGCATCGTCTTCGCGCTCATCGCCCGCACCGCGTTCATCTTCGTCGGGGCAGGCCTCATCAACGCGTTCTCCTGGGTGTTCTACATCTTCGGACTCATTCTCCTGCTCACAGCGGGCAACCTGCTGAAGGGAGAGTCGAGTGGCGACGACTCCGAGGGGGAGAACCTGATGGTTCGACTGGCCCGCAAGCTCATCCGGACCTCCCCCGAGTACGACGGCGACAAGATCTTCACGCAGGTCGACGGCAGACGTGTCCTGACCCCGATGCTGCTCGTGATGGTGGCAATCGGAGGTACGGACATCCTCTTCGCCCTCGACTCGATCCCGGCCATCTTCGGCCTCACCCAGAGCACCTTCATCGTCTTCACCGCCACGGCCTTCTCGTTGCTCGGCCTGCGACAGCTGTTCTTCCTGATCGAGGGTCTGCTCGAGCGGCTGATCTACCTCTCCTACGGCTTGGC
>NZ_JBAVDI010000118.1:0-1967 GCF_049587115.1 Aeromicrobium sp. | reverse complement strand
ATGCCGGTGCCGCCCGGCTTCACGATCAGCACCGAGGCGTGCCGGGCGTACCTGGCGGAGGGTCGCCAGCCCGACGGCCTGGCCGAAGAGGTCACCGCCCACCTTGCCGCGCTGGAGCAGGCACGCGGCAAGACGCTCGGCGACCCCCAAGACCCGCTGCTGGTGTCGGTGCGTTCGGGCGCGAAGTTCTCCATGCCCGGGATGATGGAGACTGTCCTCAACGTGGGTCTCAACAACACCTCGGTCTTGGGCCTGGCCCGGGTCGCGGGAGGCGACGAGCGGTTCGCCTACGACTCCTACCGCCGGCTGCTGCAGATGTTCGGCAGCACCGTGCTGGGCATCGACGCTGACATCTTCGGCGATGCGTTGGACGCTCTCAAGGCCGAGAGAGGCAGCGAGTCCGATCTCGACCTGACCGCCGACGACCTCCGCACCTTGGTGCACACCTTTCAGCGGCTGATCCGCGAGCACGGCGGTCGTGACTTCCCGCAGGATGCCCGCGAGCAGCTCGATCTGGTGGTGCTCGCGGTGTTCGGCTCGTGGAACACCGACCGGGCCGCGTTGTATCGCCGCCAGGAACGCATACCGGACGACCTGGGCACGGCGGTCAACATCTGCTCGATGGTCTTCGGGAACGGGGGAGAGGGCTCCGGCACGGGTGTCGCGTTCACCCGAGACCCCGCCACCGGGAGGCAGGGCGTCTACGGCGACTATCTGGTCAACGCGCAGGGCGAGGACGTCGTCGCGGGCATCCGCAACACCGTCCCGCTCGCAGATCTGGAGAAGATCGACAAGGCGGCGTATGACGAGCTGATCGCGATCATGGCCCGGCTCGAGACGCACTACCGCGATCTGTGCGACATCGAATTCACCGTCGAGCACGGCAAGCTGTGGATGCTGCAGACAAGGGTCGGCAAGCGGACGGCCGAAGCGGCGTTCCGGATCGCGCACTCGCTCGCAGATGAGGGGATCATCGACTTCGACGAGGCAGTCGATCGGGTCACCGGTGCGCAGCTGGCACAGCTGATGTTCCCCCGCTTCGACACCGACGCCGAGCGGCATCTGATCGGGACTGGCATGAACGCCTCGCCTGGTGCGGCGGTCGGCAGAGCCGTCTTCGACTCACCGACTGCGGTGCAGTGGGCCGCTCGCGGTGACGACGTGATCCTCGTACGGCGCACCACGACGCCCGACGACCTGTCCGGCATGGTGGCCGCCAAGGGCATCCTGACCAGCCGTGGCGGCAAGACGTCGCACGCTGCCGTGGTGGCTCGCGGGATGGGTCGCACGTGTGTGTGCGGCGCCGACGGACTCGACGTCGACATCTCGGCCAGCCGTTTCACCGCGACCGACGGCACCGTCATCGCGGAGGGGGACACCATCTCGATCGACGGTACGACGGGTGAGATCTTCGCAGGTGCCGTCGACGTCGTCGACTCTCTGGTCGTGCGCCACTTCGAGGGCGACGAAGCGGCAGGGGACGACGAGCTGGTGCGCGCGGTGACTCGGCTGATGGATCATGCCGACACCGTCCGCCGACTAGGTGTACGCGCCAACGCCGACACACCCGAGGACGCGACCCGGGCCCGCAGATTCGGCGCCGAGGGCATTGGGCTGTGCCGCACCGAGCACATGTTCCTCGGCGACCGGCGCGAGCTCGTCGAGCACCTGATCCTGGCCGAGGACGCCGAACAGCAGCGCGCAGCACTGGACGCGTTGCTGCCGCTGCAGCGGGACGACTTCACCGGCATCCTCGAGGCGATGGATGGTCTGCCGGTGACGATCCGACTGCTCGACCCGCCGCTGCACGAGTTCCTGCCCGACTACACCGAGCTGGCAGTGCGGCTCGCGCACGAGGAGGAACACGGTGCGGACCAGCCACGCACCCACCGGCTGCTGGCCGCGGTCAAGCGACTTCATGAGGAAAACCCCATGCTGGGCCTGCGCGGCGTCCGGCTGGGCATCGT
>NZ_JBAVDI010000117.1:0-4726 GCF_049587115.1 Aeromicrobium sp. | reverse complement strand
GTGCCAGGGTCACTGCCCGGTCCAGCACGTCGCCACCGAGTTCCCCGAGCTGTGCGAGGCCGAGACCACGGCGCTCGGCCGCCTGCTCGACGTGCACGTCCAGCGGCTCGCCACCATCGCCCACGGCGACGGCATCTGCACCACGTTCATCCCTGCTCCTGTTGACACCGCCACACCCGAGGAAGTGAAGGCCACCCGATGACCGCTGCACCCGAACAGCTCGAAGGACTCGGCACCTACAAGTTCGGCTGGTCCGACTCTGACGCTGCCGGCGTCGACGCCACGCGCGGGATCAGCGAGGACGTCGTCCGCGACATCTCGCAGAAGAAGGACGAGCCCCAGTGGATGCTCGACCTGCGCCTGAAGGGCCTGAAGCTGTTCGAGAAGAAGCCCATGCCGACCTGGGGCTCGGACCTGTCCGGGATCCACTTCGACAACATCAAGTACTTCGTGCGCTCCAGCGAGAAGCAGGCGCAGAGCTGGGACGACCTGCCCGCTGACATCAAGGCGACCTACGACAAGCTCGGCATCCCGGAGGCGGAGAAGCAGCGCCTCGTCGCGGGTGTGGCTGCGCAGTACGAGTCCGAGGTCGTCTACCACTCGATCCGGGCCGACCTCGAGGAGAAGGGCGTCCAGTTCCTCGACACCGACACCGCGCTCAAGGAGCAGCCCGAGCTGTTCCGCGAGTACTTCGGCTCCGTCATCCCAGTCGGCGACAACAAGTTCGCCGCGCTCAACACCGCGGTCTGGTCTGGCGGGTCGTTCATCTACGTGCCGCCGGGCGTCAAGGTCGACATCCCGCTGCAGGCCTACTTCCGCATCAACACCGAGAACATGGGTCAGTTCGAGCGCACGCTGATCATCGCCGACGAGGGCTCGTACGTTCACTACGTCGAGGGCTGCACCGCGCCGATCTACTCCAGCGACTCGCTGCACTCGGCCGTCGTCGAGATCGTCGTCAAGAAGGGCGCCCGCGTCCGCTACACGACGATCCAGAACTGGTCGAACAACGTCTACAACCTCGTCACCAAGCGCGCTGTCTGCGAAGAAGGCGCGACGATGGAGTGGGTCGACGGCAACATCGGCTCCAAGGTCACCATGAAGTACCCCGCGGTCTACCTGATGGGCGAGCACGCTCGTGGCGAGACGCTGTCGATCGCCTTCGCTGGCGAGGGCCAGCACCAGGACGCCGGCGCCAAGATGGTGCACGCGGCGCCCAACACGTCGAGCTCGATCCTCAGCAAGTCCGTGGCTCGCGGCGGTGGACGCACGTCCTACCGCGGTCTGCTGCAGGTGCTCGAGGGTGCTGAGGGATCGGCCAGCACGGTCAAGTGTGATGCGCTGCTGGTCGACCAGATCAGCCGCTCCGACACCTACCCGTACGTCGACGTCCGCGAGGACGACGTGACGCTGGGTCACGAGGCCACCGTGTCCAAGCTCAGCGACGACCAGCTCTTCTACTTCATGTCACGCGGCATGGAGGAGGACGAGGCCATGGCGATGATCGTCCGCGGATTCGTGGAGCCGATCGCGCGCGAGCTGCCGATGGAATACGCGCTTGAGCTGAACCGCCTGATCGAGCTCCAGATGGAGGGTGCTGTCGGATGACGACCTCGCTACAAGCTCCCACCGGAGCAGCAGTTCAAGACCTGTCCACGGCTCTGGAGCTTTCGCCGGTGGAGTCGCACCTGCACCCGGAAGGGTCATTCGACCTCGCCGACCACTCGGTTCCGACTGGCCTGGAGGAGATCTGGCGGTTCACCCCGCTCAAGCGCCTCCGCGGGCTGCATCAGGACACCCCGCTGGACGGCGACGACCTCTCGATCCAGGTTGACGCACCCGACGGCATCAGCGCCGTGTCGGTGCCAGCGGCCGATTCCGCCCGCGGTGCCTCCGGCTACGTTCCGGTCGATCGTGTGTCGGCACGCGCCTGGGAAGCCGCTCGGTCGGTCTTCGAGGTGACGATCCCGGCCAATCTCGAGACCGACGAGCCAACCACGATCCGACTGCATGGCAGCGGCGCGGACCAGGCCGCGGCCGGGCACCTGCTCGTTCGTGCCGGTCAGTTCTCCAAGACCGTCGTCGTCGTGGACTACGACGGATCCGCGACGTGGGCCGAGAACATCGAGGTCGTGCTCGAGGACGGCGCACAGCTGACCTTCGTGACGATCCAGGACTGGAATGATGACAGCGTCCATGTCGTCACCCAGCACGCCCGGGTCGGTCGTGACGCCCAGCTGCGGCACATCGCGGTCTCCCTTGGCGGAGACGTCGTCCGCGCGAGCACCTCGGCGGACTACCGGGGCACCGGCGGCAGCGTCGAGATGCTCGGCGTCTACTTCGCCGACGCGGGGCAGCACATCGAGCACCGCCTGTTCGTCGACCACACGGCTCCACGTACCAAGAGCAACGTCGAGTACAAGGGCGCGCTGCAGGGCAAGGACGCTCACACGGTCTGGATCGGCAACGTCCTGATCCGCAAGGAGGCCGAGGGCATCCTGACGTACGAGAGCAACGACAACCTGGTGCTGACCGATGGCGCCAAGGCGGACTCGGTGCCCAACCTCGAGATCGAGACCGGCGACATCGAGGGCGCGGGGCACGCGTCCACGACGGGTCGCTTCGATGACGAGCACCTGTTCTACCTGCAGAGCCGCGGAATCGAGGAGGAGGAGGCCCGCCGTCTCGTCGTTCATGGCTTCTTCAACGACATCATCCGGCGCATCGGCGTCCCCTCCCTGCAGGAGCGACTGATCGCCTCCATCGAGGAGGAGCTCGCCGAGCACGTAGGACGACTCGCATGAGCCTCGTCCCTGCCGCCGCACTGGCGGACGTTCCCCAGGGCGGGGTGCTCGCAGTCGAGATCGATGGCACCGAGGTCGCCCTGATCCGTGATGGCGACGACATCTACGCGCTGCGTGACGAGTGCTCGCACGCTTCGATCCCGCTGTCCGAGGGCGATGTCGAAGGCTGCGAAATCGAGTGCTGGCTGCACGGCTCTCGCTTCGACGCGCGTACCGGCAAGCCGGTCAACCTGCCTGCCACCGAACCCGTACCCACCTACACGACAAAGATCGAGGGAGACACCGTCATGGTCGATCTCTCGACACCCAGGAGCTGAAGACACATGGCAACACTTGAGATCAAGGACCTGCACGTCTCGGTCAAGACCGAAGAGGGCGACAAGGAGATCCTCAAGGGCGTCAACCTGACGGTCCGCTCCGGTGAGGTGCACGCCATCATGGGGCCCAACGGCTCCGGCAAGTCGACGCTGGCCTACTCCATCGCCGGCCACCCCAAGTACGACGTGACCAGCGGCTCGGCGACTCTCGACGGCGTCGACATCCTGTCGATGACGGTCGACCAGCGCGCCCGAGCCGGCCTCTTCCTCGCGATGCAGTATCCGGTCGAGGTTCCGGGCGTCTCGGTCGCCAATTTCCTGCGCACCGCGAAGACCGCGATCGACGGCGAGGCTCCCAAGCTGCGTACGTGGGTCAAGGACGTCAACGAGGCGCTCGAGCGCGTGACGCTCGGCAAGGAGTTCGCGCAGCGAAGCGTCAACGAAGGCTTCTCCGGTGGCGAGAAGAAGCGTCACGAAGTCGCGCAGCTCGAGCTGCTCAACCCGAAGTTCGCGGTGCTCGACGAGACCGACTCCGGTCTGGACATCGACGCCCTGCGGGTCGTCTCCGACGGCGTGAACAGGTTCAGCCAGCAGGGTGATCGCGGAGTGCTGCTGATCACGCACTACACACGCATCCTGCAGTACATCAAGCCCGACTTCGTCCACGTCTTCGTCGCCGGCCGGCTGGCCGAGAGCGGCGGCCGCGAGCTCGCCGACCAGCTCGAGGCAGAGGGATACGACAAGTACGTCAAGGCCGCGGCTCAGTCATGACCGTGGTCGAGGGCACCCAGACGTACGACGTCGCCAGGATCCGGGAGGACTTCCCGATCCTGGGACGTCGCCTGGCCGGCGACGTCCCGCTGGTCTACCTCGACAGCGCCAACACCTCGCAAAAGCCGCGGCAGGTCATCGACGCGATAGATGACCACTATCGGATGCACAACGCCAATGTCGCCCGCGCCATGCACCAGCTCGGCACCGAGGCGAGCGCGGCGTTCGAGCTGGGTCGCGACAAGATTGCGGACTTCATCGGTGCGCCCAGCCGCGACGAGGTCATCTTCACCAAGAATGCCTCCGAGGCGCTCAACCTGGTTGCCCGCACGCTGGGCGACTCGGGTCGGATCGGCCCGAACGACCGGATCGTCATCAGCGAGATGGAGCACCACTCCAACATCGTGCCGTGGCAGCAGCTCTGCCAGCGAACCGGCGCGAACCTGAGCTGGTTCGGCGTCACCGACGAGGGGCGCCTGGACCTCGACGACATCGATGCTCTGATCACCGAGCAGACGGCCGTCGTCTCGGTGACCTGGGTCTCCAACATGCTCGGGACCATCAACCCGCTCGACGAGATCATCGCCCGGGCGCACGCCGTCGGAGCACTGGTCGTCGTCGACGCATCCCAGGCCGTGCCCCAGCTTCCGGTTGACGTGGCCGCGCTCGGTGCGGACTTCGTCGCGTTCACGGGTCACAAGATGGTCGGTCCCACCGGCATCGGCGTGCTGTGGGGTCGCTACGACCTGCTGGCCGAGCTGCCGCCGTTCCTCGGTGGTGGCGAGATGATCGAGACCGTCACGATGGCCGGCTCCACGTATGCGCCGCCGCCGT